>SXOY01000162.1 GCA_005776545.1 Planctomycetia bacterium
CGCCAGGCGCATCAGCAGCAAAGCAGTGTGTGCTAGCAACCTCCGTCAGATCGGTATGGCATGGGATGGCTACGCAGCAGACCCGCAGAATCGCAACCAATTCCCCCGCGCTGAAACTTCACCAGAATGGAACTTCGGCGGCGTCCGATTCCGAGGACCAGCACGCATCGCCAGCCTCGACATGACTCGGCCCAGCAATAGTTACCTTGATGAGCACACAGAATCAACTAACGACGAGTCCGGCAACGCTGCTCTGGTCGGCGTTTTCAAATGCCCCGGCGACACCGGCGTGTTCACACGCGGCCAAAGTGCAGTAGGGGCCAGAACCAGCGTCCTCCCCCGCGGCAGCGCCTACCAGACATTCGGAAACAGCTATCGCGCCAACGATGCACTTCTCGACTCCACCATCGCTGGCCTCGATGACCTCTCGCGCCCCTTGAAGCAACAAGACATCCACGTCGCCGCAAGCCGTCTCTTAGTCGCAGCCGATTCCGCGTGGTACTACGCAACTCGCCCGCAAGACGATGTCGATTCAGCTCTCGAAGCATCCTGGCACGGCAAACTCGACTCGGGCAACATGCTCGCGGCGGACAACTCAGTGCGTTTCGAGAACTTCAAAGACAACACCTCAATCGCCATCATCCCGCGACCTGCACCCGATCGGCGTTGAGATCTGCAACTTATGTCAGTGCCATCAATTCGCGACCAATGTTGTTTCGTGCGAGTAGTTCGAAATGTTCCCGGATCAATGGCGTGCGATAGATATGCTGGCGAGATTGCAATGAGTTCAGAAACGCACTACGTCCTTTCTTGAAATCTACATCGTTCACATCTGCGTATTCGAAACGTACTTGAGCGGTGTATACATCGTAACGAGTCAGTGGCGCGGCCAGTATCAGCATGTCGATATCTGCGACCAGAGATTCATCCGGGGGCAATGGCTCAGGCAGGTGGCGTGTGGCGAGGATCATGGAACGGACATTGTCTGCGATGGGGTTTTGGTCGCCCAGGGCCGCGATCGCATATCTAGCGCTTTGTTCCTCATTGTCTTTGCACAACGGCTCGTACACAACATCGTGCATCCACAATGCATATTCGGCGGCTATCGCGTCACTGAAGTCGCACGCGAATTGGTCGTACCATTGCAGGCATTCTGCGATGTGATTGAGATTGTGATAGGCCCGATGGGGTTCGTTGTACCTTGACACCAATTCTCCAAATGCATGGTCTGGGTTTGTTACGTCTACCCAGCCACATAACTGGATCCAACGTGCCCGCAGGTTGTCCATTGGTGTCATGATCAAAACTCCGATGGACTGGTGAATTCGATACGTTGTCCGCCGCCGGGTTCGCAGAAACTGAGGTAGGTTGCGTGGAGCATGAGGCGCGGCGCGGAGGCGCTGTCGCCGTACAGGATGTCGCCCAGTATGGGGTGTCCAAGTCCACCGGATTCCCGCGGTGCGGCGGCGTGTACACGCAGCTGGTGGCTGCGACCGGTGATTGGCTCAAACTCGATGCGGGTTCGGTCGATCTCGCGAGCCATGACGCGGAAGTGAGTGTGGGCGGGGCGACCCAGGGCGTGATCTACGATCTGGTAGGGGCGGTTGGTGAGATCGGCGCGCATGGGTAGGGAGATGTCGCCCTGATCGACTTCGACTAGGCCGCCAACAAGGGCGATATAGCGTTTCTCAGTTTTGCGAAATTCGAACTGCATACTGAGGTCGCGTTGGGAATCTGGGTTCAGACCCATGACCAGAAGTCCGGAAGTGTCCATGTCGAGGCGGTGGACAACGAGCGGGCCGGTGGCGGCGGGGAACATAGCTCGAACGCGGGAGACGGCACAATCGGCCTTTTCCTCCCCCTTGCCGGGAACGCTGAGCATGCCGCTGGGCTTGTTGATAACGACAAACTGGTCGTTGGAAAAAATGATGGGTACGGTGTTCACTGGTGTGGATTGTTACCGGGATTTGGGCAGTTGGCAGGCATCTCGCGCATATTCTAGAGGCATGACGATTGCCACACTGTTGATGAGTCTGTGTCTGTTGCAGCCAGCACCTTCTACCCCTGCCGCCGCGGATTGGAAAACTGCGGAGGCGCCGTATCTGACTGATTTCGTACAGCTCACTTTCCGCGATCAGTTCATTAAAGCGGGCGAAGCGTATTTCAATCCCGATGGATCTTGGATTATTTTCCAGGCGACAGCGGTTCCCAAGCCGGGCGACACAGCTATGCCGTTTTATGCGATGTATGTTGCAAAGATCAAGAAAGATGATGCAGGCAATCCCACCGGGCTTGAGCAGATCACGATGGTGAGTCCACCCGGATCGGCCAACACTTGTGGCTGGTTTCATCCAACTCGCCGCGATACGTTGCTCTTTGGATGCACGGTTGAACCTCCAAAGGATGATGGGAAGTCTGGATTTCAGGTCGGAACACGCAAATACGTCTGGATGTTCCCGGATGAAATGGAAGTTTGCAGTGTGCGGATGACGCTTGAGGAAAAAGATCGGTCCAAGTCGTCGATCATTCCGATGGTGCATCCTGTGTTTAAGCGGCCCAATTATGATGCCGAATGCAGTTACGACACCAGCGGTCGATTTCTGTTGTATGCGCACGTTGAAGATCGCAAGGAAGGCGAAAAAGCGGATGCGAATATTTATGTGTATGACACGAAGTCAAAAACAGATACGATGCTCGTGAATTCCAAGGGGTACGACGGCGGTCCGTTCTTTTCTCCCGATGGCCAGTGGATCTGCTATCGCTCAGATCGCAAGGGCGATGACCTGTTGCAACTTTTTGTAGCCAAACTGAAATTCGCGAAAGATGCCGATGGCAATCAGGTGCCTGCGGGGATTGAAGATGAATATCAGTTGACTGACAATGGCGCGGTGAACTGGGCTCCATATTGGCACCCATCGGGCAAGTTCCTGATCTATGCAACAAGTGAAGTGGATCACGGCAACTACGAGATATTCGGAATCGAAATCGATCAGACGCAGCTCAAGGCCGCGAAAATTGAAGGACGGATTCCCAAGCTTGAAAGGAAGCGGATTACGCAGGCCGCAGGCGCGGATGTACTTTCAGTGTTTTCGTTTGATGGCAACTGGATGATGTGGACCAGTCAGCGGGGTGAAAAACTTCCTGATGAAGCTAAGCCATCGAGCCAGTTGTGGATTGCGCGCTGGAAGGGCGGCGATGCAATTGGTTCAGGGAACCCAAAACCCGCTGCGCCGCGGCCAGTAAGTGAATGAGTCCTGACAAGACGTTGCTCAAATGGTGTAACTGCCGCATGTGAGCGGCATCTCAGCGGTGTCCACTTCGTGCAATTTTCAAGGAGACTACACATGCCTCGATTGACCACTATCGATCCCGCAACAGCAACCGGCGAAGCAAAGGCCATTTTCGATGGACCGCTGGCAGGCAAACACCTGAACATCTTCAAGGCATTTGCGAATTCACCCGCAGCGTTGAATGCATATCTTGCGTTGTCGGGCGCATTGGGCAAGGGTGTTTTGACAAAGCCCGAGCAGGAAGTCATTCACCTGGCACTGGGTCAGGCACGCGGGTGCGATTACTGTCTCGCAGCGCACACGATGATCGGCAAAGGTGCAGGGCTTACGGAAGCACAAACTATCGAAGCTCGCCGCGGCAGTGTGTCCGACAAGAAACTTGATGCGGTGGTGCGGCTCGCGCTGGCGATTGAAGAAAAACGCGGGAACGTGTCGGCCACGGATCTGGCGAATTTCAAGGCTGCGGGATATACCGATGGCCATATCGCAGAGGTGGTAGCACATCATGCTCTTGCGACCTATACAAACTACTTCAATCACGTAAATCAGACCACGATTGATTTGCCGGCGTTTCCGAAAATTTGAGTGAGTACAAGTAGAACCTGCCGGAACACAGATCTTCAAGGCATTTGCGAATTCACCCGCAGCGTTGAATGCATATCTTGCGTTGTCGGGC
>SXOY01000163.1 GCA_005776545.1 Planctomycetia bacterium
GGTGCCAGTGTCGACGACGTAGCGGATGCCGGGGACGGTGAGAGAGGTTTCAGCGACGTTGGTGGCGAGGACGATTCGGCGGCCGCCGTGCTGCTTGAAAACACGCATCTGGTCGGAGGTTGAGAGTCTGGCGAAGAGCGGGAGGACTTCGACGCGATGCTGGAGTTTCTTGTAGTGTTTTTCCAGTTCATCGGCGGCGTTGCGGATGTCGCGCTCGGTGGGAAGGAAGACGAGGATGTCGTGGCGGCCGTCATCGGCACCGGGAGCTTCGGCAATGAGTTCATCGCAGGCTTTGATGATGGCATCTTCGATGACTTCGATGTCGTCGGAATCTTCTGGGGGGCGATAGCGGATGGCGACGGGATAGGTGCGGCCGCTGACTTCGATGACCGGGGCTGGGACGTTGGCTTTGGAAAAGTGCTTGGCGAAGCGACCGGGATCGATGGTCGCGGACGTGATGATGACTTTCAGGTCCTTCCGCTTCGGCAACAGCTGATGCAAGTAGCCGAGAAGGAAATCGATATTGAGTGAGCGTTCGTGAGCTTCATCGATGATGATGGAGTCGTAGTGCTCGAGGAGCGGATCGCTCTGGGTTTCGGCGAGCAGGATGCCATCGGTCATGATCTTGATGAATGTGCCGGGTCCGGACTGGTCGCCGAAGCGGACTTTGAAACCGACAGATGAGTTTCCGTTGCGACCTTCGGAGGGCGCTGCTTCGCCGAGTTCTTCGGCGATGCGGTTGGCGACACTGCGGGCGGCAATGCGGCGGGGCTGGGTGTGGCCGATGAAACCGGCGATGCCGCGGCCGAGCGTGAGGCACATTTGGGGGATCTGAGTCGTTTTTCCTGAGCCGGTTTCGCCGCAAACTATGACGACTTGGTTTTCGGAGATCGCCTTCATGATCTCATCGCGCTTGTGCACGATGGGGAGATCTTGATCGAACTTGGGCTGGGGGACGGTTTTGGCCCGATGCTCGCGGCGGTCGATGGAGGTAAAGAGTTCGCGGCGGAAATCGGATTCGAGTTTGGGGATGTGGTCGAGGCGGCGATCACGGCGTGCGATTTCGATGGCGTGGAGGCGGCGGCGAAGGCGCGCGACATCGCCGAGCATCGCCTCGGGGAGGCGGCGGATGAGGTCGGAGATTGGGGGCGGTTTTTGCAAGGGGTGGAAGGGTAGTGGCCCTCTGGCCGACGGTTGGTCTGTCGGAAATTCTGCGCGTAGTGAGTTTGGCAGGGTTGGGTGTGTATTGAGGAACCGGCGGTAAGTGAACTTAGTCGTGGCAAAGTGACGGAGTGCTAGAAAAGAAACGCCGCGAAACCCGGTGGTTTCGCGGCGTGAAGGTGGGTTGAAAGAGTGTTGCGTTCCTTTATCTGCGACGGCGACAAGCTACAGGAAGAGCGGAAAGGCAGAAAATCGTCGCGACGCTTGAACTCGGAACCTCAGCAGTGTCGATGAAGAGCTTCATGTTGGTTTGGTCCGAACCGTCAAAACTAAGAGTCTCACCAGTCGTAAAGTTGTAGGCAAACTGCGAACTGTGGCCAGAAGTAACTGGACCAGAAAGAGCGCACCCGACGTCTGCGATATCAACGCCAATGGCATTCGAGAATTGCATACTAATGAAGACATGCGAAGGGAGCGTAATATTGAACGGCACATAGAAGTTGCTGTTGGACAAGTAGTAGACTCCGCCGCCAGGCGGGATATTTGGGGTATGTGTGAAGGATGGGTCAGTGAAGAGGAGGGCTCGATTCTCATCGTAGATACGCAAAGTAAGTTGCACGCTCTGGAGGGTCTGTGTTGTTGATAGGTTCCCGATGGAATATCCCATGTCGGTAAGCAGCGCTGGTCCAGTTGTTGTCATATAGGCATCGTCACCAAACTCGTGTCCGTTCATACGAAACCACGAACGAAAGCTCGAATTTCCGCCGCCGAATCCGGGCGACCTCCAGTTGTCGTAAGCACGAAATCCTCGCTGTGGCAACTGGACATCTGATGTAACTTCAACGTATTCTCGCGAGCCGTCAGCGCCCCATTGCATTTCGTAGATTGGAATGGCCTCCACAGACAAGGCCAACACAAGCGTTTGAAACAATATGGCAAAATATCTAATTGACATAGGCTACTCCCCGATGAACGGTTGTGGTTTATAGATCAGACATGCGCGGCGCGTGGTACTCGCGTTTCAACGGCCAGTTTGCAATATTGTTCCAATAGAGATGAAACTCGTTGTAGTCTTCAACTGTGATGAATCCATCGTCATTGATGTCGCCATTGCCAAATACTCGTGGCCACACTGATGTCACACCAGTGTTTTGCGAGATAATCGCATCCGCATCAATGCGGTCTTGTTCTTCGACCACACCATCTCCATCAAAGTCAACGACTTGGATCTTCCCCATGTTGTACCAGCGTTTCATGCGCTCTGCTTGAATGGGATTGGGACCATAGGCGTTGTAGGCTCCCACAACGTAACCGCGCTGACGCGCCTCTCTCCACTGATTCATGCTCAGGGTATCGGAATTGTCAAGCAGATGAACTTCTGTGTTTGATCGATTGAGAACAGTTGTGGTGTAAGGTGCTTTCCATGCACGCACACCCGGTGACACGTGCGTACTCATGACTGGCCAGTTGACAAACCACGGCATGTTGGCAACAGCGCACGCATCGACCGTAGTTGGAAAGCCAGGAACATCGATGGTTGGGATAGTCTCGCCGCCAATTCGGACACCTCGGCTCGTCAAATATGGATTGTGTGACAATTCAAGCGAACCCCAGCGCCGAGCGTTGGCATTCGTGTTCTCGCTGGCAGCATCGAGCCAAAGCCGCTTGATCGAGCAATTATCGATCCATGGCCCAATGAAATGCCACACCATGTTGGTATTGGCCGTCATGGAATGACCGTTGGCTTGAAATCTGGGATCAATTGGGTACGGCGGGGTGTGGTTGGAATAGGGAGTAACCCAGAAGTTCTCTTTGACCGGTGTTGTACCATCGAATCCCAGAAAGGTCTCCATTCGCTGCGGCGTATTTCCCGTTCCGATTGTCGCTTCGGTACCCAAACCAGTTGAGTTCATTCCAATCCCACCACCAATATAGATCTCGATGTCCATGTGATCCGGGTCACTTGGGTCAGGGTGCTCATTCAGAAAATTGGCCCAACCATTCCCAGGCGCAAGGTCAAGAAGCGCTTCACCTCTAAAATACTTCCGCTTCCATTCCGGCATACCCCAAAACTGGTTCATTGACTGCATAGTGCCGCCGAGAATGGCAAAGTTCGCATTGCCATCGTGTGGGCCGCCAAACATTGGATTCCCCTGCGCGTCGTAGTCGTAGCCCAGGAGCTTTCCGCCGATGACACCGGCTGGAAGATGGAGCAAGACGCGGCGAACCCCGTACTCACGCCACCGCTTGATTGTGCGGATCAAAAAGTCGAACTGGTCGGGAATCCCATTTGGACCAGATACCCAAACCGTGTCTGAGGAATAGTCATCGTTCTGGGAATAATTGTCTTCAAAGCGAAGCGTTGAACCATCGTTCCAAAAGTAGTTGTCTGGCAGGATCTCAGTTCCCGAATTGGTGTAATGATGAATGTACCATTTGTCTGTGTTGCCAGTGGGATTCTCCAGCCAGTCCGCGCTTCCCAACTGAACAGTCATCATTGGCCGACGATCGACCGGCCAGAGCGGAAAACTGTCAACCCAAGATGCGTAATTGTGAACTCCGGAGCCGTAATACCAAGTTGGGTCCTGAAGGTACCCCATTGGACTGATGGCACCACCAACCGGTGCTACGGAATTCGTCGGATAATAGTGATTGTCACAGTAAGGGAGCGACATCGGAACGGGATTTGCAATCTGGACCGCCACGCCGCCATGGGGAACTGCATTGGGTTGCGCCACCGCCACACCAGCGCTACTAACCAAGTACGCCCCCCCCCCCAACAGCGCCACAACAATTTTCCGTTTCAACATTTCAAGGCTCCTTATGTGTGTCGTCCCGGACTTATCGGAGCACTTTGACTGAACGCGTTTGGACACATTTCGCAACGAGCGATTTGGTATTCAGTTGATTTCAAATGTCAATAGCCGTGGACGTTCTGATGGAATACCGAAGATCAACTCCGATCTCCGGCACTCCATATCTAATATGAACCACGTTTTCCTCGGTTGCAAATAATCCTGTGAAATTCGATGTAAATTGTGGGAATCGCTGTTGGCGTGGGACGAGGGAGCGCAGATTTTTCTAGGGTGTTTACCCCAATAACGGATACCGGACAGGAAGAGGTCGATGGGTCAAGGGGCGGAAGGCGCGGATCAAGACAGATTGGATTTAACATTTGAGATTTGAAAATGTTATCTCAATAATGAAGAATTAACACGGAATCGCTCCAGCCAAGAATTACTTCGCCAGCATTACCAGTGCAACATTCAATCCATTGAACAGCATGTGCATCACAATTGGAACACCAATGCGTTTGGTTTTTTCGAAGGCAACACCTAGTGCCAGGGAGAGCATACTGATCGGGACCAATCCATACCATGTTTCAATTGCACCCGGCCCCCAGTGCATTGCTGTAAACACCGCCGAGGTACACACGATGGCAATTCCCGGCGAGCCGCCAAACTTGAGCAAGGCTGATTGTAAAAACCCGCGATACAGAAACTCCTCAAACAGCGGCGTGATCAGCACCGCAGACCCGATTGACACCCACACCCAGGGATTATCAGAATGACCGGCGAGCGCTTTGAGCGTCGCGTGCGAAATCACCTCGGTCTTTTCATCAACGATCTTGTGATGCACCCACGATGCCGCGATTTGTGCTCCAGCCACGACCGGGATTGCCAGCAGCAGACACCCAAGCCCAATTGGGAAGTCTACCGGTTGAGCGCTCAGCCCCGCATCACCCTTTGAATCCAGCAAGTATGCCAGGAACAGCCCGACCAACGCGCCCGGAACCACAAAGGCAAGCGAGGAGAGAGCCTTCCCTCGTTCATCGTCTAAGGCGATGTTGTAGTTCCGAAGCAGTTCACATAGCCCAGAGCGGGCCGCGAGAGCAAAGACAATTGTCACCAGTGCCGCCATGAGCCACACCCAGGAAGGATGAGTGGCGATGCCCCTCATACCACTTTTCAGAGACCCGGGCCGAATGACATTTGCCAGAAACAGCCCGATCAAGACCACCGGCCCGCCAACTACCAGAGAGATATTGATCCAGTCATCGACTGACAACTCTGGGAGCATCCCCTCATGCGCTGGTGGCGAGGTCGAAGTGGGTAACGGTGCAGGGACATCCCCCATGGCCAGCATTGGAAACGCCATAATTCCCACGACAACAAACAGGCCAACAATGGTCCGCAGACCAGGAAAAGGGAATTCATACCTCAACATGCACGGCGAGACATTCAACAACGATCCAGGCCCGCTGCCGCCAGTTCTCGCGGAAATCATCGAGCACAAGCGCGGAGAGATCGCCGCGCTAAAGGCGAAGACATCTATTATCGAACTGCGCAAGCGGATTGCTGACCAGGCCCCTGCTCGCAATTTTTTTGCGGCGGTGACCAAGCATTCGATGACCATCCCGACCGCCGTTATTGCGGAAGTGAAGCGGCAAAGCCCCTCTGCGGGGCTGATCCGTCCTGAATATGCCGGTGATTCCTTTCGCCCAGATGTCATTGCTGAAGAGTATTGGGCTGCCGGTGCCGCGGCGATCTCCTGCCTCACAGATACTCGCTTTTTCGGAGGCGACCTGTCGTTCATCAACCGGATTAAGGCCCATGTGCCGCTCCCCGTACTTCGCAAAGACTTTGTGATTGAGCCGATTCAGCTTTACCAGACGCGTGCGGCGGGGGCCGATGCTGTTTTGCTTATCGCTGAGTGCATTGAAACCGCCGAGTTGCTGGATCTCATGATCCTGGCCCATGAACTCAAACTCACGGTTTTGCTTGAGGTTCACACGCCCGAAAACCTGCTCCGCGTCCGCCCGCACATCGGTTTCCCGCTTCCGGCCTACACGCTGCTGGGCATTAACAACCGCGACCTTTCCAGCATGACGGTGAACTTGGCCCATACCCTTCGCCTGCTCGATCTGGTCGAGGATCCAACTATCCTCGTCAGCGAATCGGGCATCAAAACCCCGCAGGATATGAAACGTCTGCGCGATGCAGGCGTCAGAATTGTTCTCGTCGGCGAACACCTCATGCGTCAGGACCACCCGGGCCTGGGGCTGCAACAGCTTCTGGAGATTTCCTGATGTCGTCCCGCGCTTTCAACTGCTTCGTCCCTTGCGTTATTGCGGCCTTGCTCGCCACATCGCCAGCATTCGCATTTCAGGATGATCCGGTTGAAGAAGTACCTGGAACAAAACGTCCCACACCTGACCAACTTGGTCCAGATGATCCAAAGCCTGATGAGCCGAAAACCGAAGAGACCAAACCTGTCGAGCCGCCTGCAGATCCGTCGACTGAAGAGAAACCCGCAGCGGAATCGAAGTCTTCTGTTCCCGCCAAACCCGCACCCATTCACACCTCACAGGCTTCGGTTCCGGACTCTGCCGCCAAAGCGATTCTCCGCGAATCGGCCGCCGCTATTAAGGCTGCAAAGGCCATCAGTTTCAAGCTCAAAATCTACGGCGAAGGCGGCATTCTGGGCGGAGCGCCTGGTATGGCCGCGGATGAGAAGATGCTTCGCTCATCCACCAATCCCAATGCCTGGCTTATCCGCGCCATCGGCAGTGCAAATGCGACTACTGCATCACGCGATGCTTCTGCACCCAAAACCACTGACCCCTCGGCGTTTGACTTTGTCTGGGGGTTGAACTCTGTTCAATGGGTCGATCACTCTGACAAGACTGTCTACACGCGCCCACCCACGGCCACGCGAGGAAAAGCGATCCAGGCAGCAGCCTCGGCCAAACTTCGTTATCTCATGTTGCCAACTCCGTTCCAAAAAGAACTTTTGCCCGTGGACTTCTCGATGGAAGACCCGGTCACGGCGGATGGCGTTCTTTGCGATGTGATTTCTACCAGCGGCGATCGCGGCTCACGCGATCGTTACACCATTGGCCAGACTGACCATTTTCCAAGGCGCATCGAAAAGATCTTTGACACCGAACGTGTTTCCGGCAGATACGTCACTGAGTTTACAAGCGTGAAAATCGATGAGGATATTTCTGAGAGCTATTTCAGAGTCCCGACCCCCGAAGGCTACAAAGAAGATGTTCAAGAGGCGCCCAAACCGGTAGTGACTCCTGCCTCTGATTCGAGTGAGTCAAAGCCATCCACAGATGTTAGAACTCCTACCGAAATCTCCACACCGGTAGTCATCGCTCCGCCCAGTCTGCCCATGGCTCCCGATGTCGAAATCCCGCTTTCCAGCGGCAGCACCAAGCTCTCATCTCTTCGCGGCGGCATTGTTGTCCTCGACTTCTTTGGCACCTGGGCACTTACTTCCAAAGCTGCGCACGATGAATTTGCCAAGTCCGTCGCTCGCTACAAGGACCTGGGCGTTCGATTCATCTCCTGTGCAATTCGTGAGAAAAACCCCGATGCCGCCGCCGAGTATTTCGCTCGCAATCAATTCGCATGGGACCTTGCGAAACGCGGCGACACCGTCGGTTCGGCACTTAATGTCAAGACGTATCCATATTGGATTGTCATCGATGCTGAAGGCCACATCACTCACCAGGAAACTGTTTCCAAGACCGCAGGTGCTACGCCATTGAATACCGCATTAGATGCACTTTTGGGTGAGCGTGCGCCGAAGACTGAGGCGGCACCTGTCGCAGCGACAACGGATGCGCCCAAAGACGCCGCGAAACCAGCGGAAACAAAGCCCGCCGCTCCGGAAGCGGCTACGCCAAAATAATTTCAGGTGAGTCGCTCTGGTGCCGAATTTAAGAGCCGGAACATCGACAGGAATGTCGATGCCACGCCGCGGGAGTGCTTATCGAACCGCCCGCTCTTGTGCCACCTGCCACCGCGCTTCGGCCTCGCGGGTTAATGCTCCAAACGCTGCTCGCTCGGCGTTGCGACGAGCGCGATCAACTACTGCTGGTGCAGAAAAATCATCGGCGTTGACGTTTGCTTTGGCGTTGGTCTGAATCTGACCGAAGATCTGACCTGACTTGACCTCCAGGAACACTCCTGACGCAACGGTCTCTACTTTGGCGGAGTTGTTTGCAACGCCCAAGCGAAGCTGCTCGCCGTAGCCAACATCGGCCGGAGTTGAGAACTTGGTATCCAGCGTGTAGACGAACAGGGCATCCGCGCCCGCCGCTCGACCGGCTTCGCGCAGATCGGCCAAGCCAGTAATCTGAGCGGGCATGACCATGCGGTTAAGCCCGATGGTGCCGCGTACTGCGTACATTTTGCCAAGTCGCTGCAAATCAACCGCGTCTTCGCTGTCTGCATCGAGCACCATGGAGACAGCGCCGGCGGTTACGCCTGATCGCGTCATCGAGCGGTAGTCAGGAGCCTGCACCCGGACCACTGCGATCAACGATGACACGGGCATCGTCATCGCTGCGGATGCACTTTCAGCACCTAGGCCCAGGACCCGTAGATCGGCTGGGCCGCCGGGAGTGTGATATTGGGTACAACCCGCCGCGAAGATACTCGCTGTCGCGGCCAGACCCATCAATCCCCGCGCCAGCCGATTCCGACTCCACCCGTTCTCGCCAACCATGTTTGTACCCCTGGAATTTGACCTGCTTAATAGGATTCCCGCCACGACTGATTGTTCCGTTCCCGATGGGGCTGGTTTCACTACTGAAATCCTCGATTCCCAGGTCCAGATAGTTGCACTGAGACCCATTAAAGCGTATATTGCGCACACAGGCCTCTCATTCTGGGGCCTCACGCACAACCCTAGTTGCCTCGCGAGGTACATACACATGGCGAAGAAAACAAAGAAGAAAGCGGCAAAGAAAAAAGCAGCGAAAAAGTCGGTCTCAAAGAAGATGACGAAACCGACGGCAAAGAAAACTTCTCCCAAGAAGAAGCCAGTCGTGAAGGCTCAGAAAAGTTCCACAACGGTGAAGAAGACCAAAAAAGCCAAGACTCGCGCTGCCCAGGAAATTCAGACGAAACCAGAAACTACTGCCGTTTTGACTGCAACGCCGGTCGCCGCCGAATTGGTTCCAACAACCTAAACAGAATTTTACGTTCGCATGAACCGCCCCAATGCGAGAGGACATGGGCACGCGCTTAGTTCTCACCTCGCAGTCACTATTTTATTTGCCCGCTCACAACCACTCAGGAGCTGTTAATGAAGATCGCGCATTCGGTTTGTTTCCGTTCTCGCCGCACACTTGGGGCATGGCTTGTCGCCGCCGCTGTCAGTTCAGCTGTTTTCGCTGCGGCCCCTGCCACCGCAGCACCGGATGCTCTGGGTACTGCCATGAAGTCGGTGCTCGAATCCCAGATCAATTCCGTTGTCACCGTCAAATTCGTCATGAAATACGAAGGGTTTGGGCAAGATGGCGAAGTTGAAAGCGATATCCCTGGACTCATGATTGAAAGCAGCGGCCTGGTTATCTGCTCAAATCTCCGCACCGGCGGCATGGCGGCGATGATGGGTGGGCGTGGCGGGTCGATGACTCCGCACGATATCAAAGTGCTCATTGGCGATGACAGCGAAGGCATCGAAGCGAAGATCATCGCACGCGATTCTGAACTTGATCTCGCGTGGATCAAGATCGATGAAGCGAAGGCACCCAAGGATGGCAAGGGTTTCGTGTTCGTTGACTTCTCGAAGTCAGCTAATGCCGAAGTGGGCGATTCCATTTTCACAATCGCACGACTCGGGAAGTTTTTTGATCGCGCTCCATATGCCCATGATTCCCGCATCCTGGGACACATCAAGAAGCCCCGCAAGCTCCTGCACCTGAAGACTGAGGATTATGGCGCTCCGGCATTTAACAGCAGCGGCGAACCCATTGGTATCGTTATCTTCCAGACCCCAAATCGCGAAGATATGGAAGGTGGCGGTGAAAACCAGGACCGCGGCGGATTGGTGATCCTGCCCGGATCCGAAATCGGGCCTGCAACCGTGAAGGCGAAGGAGGCCGCCGCCAGCGGCAAGCCGGTTGATCCACCGGCTCCACCAAAAACCGAAGAAACTGAACCCAAAGCACCCCAGGGCGAGCCACCGGCAGCACCTGAGCCGGCCCCCAAATAAGGAGTATTCTGGGCCAAGAGTGGCACTTGTCGCGTTCCTGTACATTCCACGTCTCCCGCCTAGTATTCTGTACTAATTGGGGATTGGTGTAACGGTAACACGACTGACTCTGGCTCAGTTGTTAAAGGTTCAAATCCTTTATCCCCAGCTTTGAAACGCCCCGAACCCATTTGGTCAGGGGCGTTTTCTATTGTGCCCTTGTCTGTGCTCCCTACCCTCTGCGCACAATGGCAAAACCATCATTTCAAGCTCCCAACGGCACACGCGATTTTTACCCAGCTGAACTCAATCGACGTCGCTACCTGGAAAAGCTCTGGCGCGACACCGCCATTCGCCACGGCTTTGCGGAAATCGATGGGCCGACTTTTGAGCATCTGGAGCTTTACACCGTCAAGAGCGGCGATGGGATCATTTCTGAACTCTTCTCGTTCAAACGCGATGGCGGGGAAAAGGACTTTGCGCTTCGGCCCGAATTCACACCCACGCTTGCCCGCCTTTACGCCGCTAAAGCAAACTCGCTCCCCAAGCCCACCAAGTGGTTCTGGCAGCAAACCTGTTTCCGGGCAGAACGCCCGCAGCGCGGCCGCCTGCGCGAGTTTTTTCAATGGAATTGCGACATCCTCGGAGATGCCTCTCCAGATGCAGACGCAGACATCATTTTTGCGGCGGTTGACCTGCTCCGCGCGGCTGGTCTCAAACCTGATCAGATTTCCGCACGCATCGGCAGCCGGGCCGTGGCGTGTGAAATATTAAAAAATATTGGTGTTTCGGCAGAAGCTGAATCATTGCAGCGTGCTCTGGTGGCACTCGACAAGTCCGCCAAAATGAAACCAGAAGATCACGAGGCCGAGTGTGTGAAAAACGGCTTTTCCGCCGCCGCGTATCGGCAGTCTGCACGCAGCATCGAATCCGCGTTTAAGGACAACACGCTCGCGACCTTGGCGACTCAGGGATTTGATCTGGCATCGCTTTCATCACTTCGCGCCAGCCTTGGCTCCCTGGGAATTCTCGATTGGTGCGTCCTCGATCTCAACATCGCTCGCGGCCTGGCCTATTACACCGGCATGGTCTTTGAACTTATTGTCGACGGGGAACGTGCAGTCGCCGGCGGCGGCCGCTATGACAATCTGATAGAACTGTTTGGCGGCCCCCCCACTCCCGGCGTGGGTTTTGGGATGGGCGATGTGGTCCTTTCGCTCATTCTGCAAGACAAGGGCGTGCTTCCGAATGA
>SXOY01000164.1 GCA_005776545.1 Planctomycetia bacterium
ATGTACGCCCACATCCCACCGTTTGCGATTCCCAGGTCAGTTTGCACTGTCACAGGTGTCACACCCGGATTCGCAAGCACAAAGTTGCCAGCCGCATTGGAATTGGCAGTTGTCGCGCCGATCGCAACTTCAAGCCACGGGAAAGTCATCAACACCGGCGGATTACCAGCATGATCCGCTGTGGATCCTGGTGTCGCCCACGCCTGCACCTGTCCGGTCACATCAGCATGCACCACTTCATTGCGAACCGCTTTCAAACCAGTTCCGGCGGCGTCAACAAAGAACGAATATTTCAGACGCGTCTCCCCGTCATACCCAATCTGCGGCTGCTCTCCCACAAATTTCCACGCGCGCACTGGTGTGATCAAATTAGGAAGATCGCCTTCGCCATAGAACATCACAAGCTCAGGCTTGGACCACACCGGAAGATCTTTCCACTCCGCGATATTCCGCACAAACGCCAACGCCTGCACCGCATCAACTCTGTCAGCTGCAATGTCCGCCACATCTCCCTGCGCCAATCGTGAACCAACCGACACAACCACAGGCAACCCGCCATTTGGACGATCGACAAGCACGGTGACCATGGCGTAACCAAATTCAACATCCACTCCACCGATCGACTGCTTGAAAACAAACACCTTGAATTTGCCATGCGCGGCATCTTCAGATCCCGTCAACGTTAATTCAAGATTCGGTACTCCAAAAGCCCCGCTGTGCAAAGCCACAAAATTCCTGGCCGCCGCTTCAGGTGTGTTCCCCTCGGTCATCGGCACGCCCGAGATCGAAGCAATGCGGCCGTTGATCCAGCTCACCTGCGTGCCCGGATACAGCGAGAGCAACTGTGTAGTCGCCTGCGGCAATTCATCGCCGCGGCCATCGCCACGCTGCGGAACAGCCATCGCACTTCCCGCCGCAATCATAAGCAAACACGCCAGTTTTGAGACATTTCGCATGATCGAACTCCTCGTGCTTCCAAAAACCAAGATTGGTCAGCCCATTGAAAAGGCTGACACTCACAATTGCACCACGGACCCGTGGTGCCTCAAAGAAATCAGGCTCGACCGGTCTCCCGATCGAGCCTGCAAATGTCACTCTTATGGACACCCTTCGCTGAACGCATCTACAAAATCCAGATAATCAAAGAAGTCGATCGCTGTATCCCCGTTGAAATCGGACGATGGCAGATTGCTCGAGAACGCATCTACAAAGTCCAGATAGTCAAAGAAGTCAAGCGCTGTGTCCCCGTTGAAGTCTGCCAGACACTGACACTCATCGGGGATTCCATCGCTATTGGTATCAACACTCCGCCCAGTAGCAATGTCCGAACAATCCGCTCGTCCATTGGCATTGCAATCCGTGATCGGCGTCGTCGGCACGATCTTCAGCAGCGAACCGTTCGACCCGCTTCCTCGCATGCAGAAATACAACTCGCCATCATTATCTTCACCAAAGCTCGTCAGGCCCGCTCCCATCGCCAGCAACTGTGTAGCCACACCTGTTGACCGGTTGTACGAATAAATTCGACCCGTGCAGTAATCCCCGAATAGGTACAGACCCGCAAGGCTAGGAATTGCACATCCGCGATACACAAACCCACCCGTGATCGAACACCCCGTGGCGTTCACCGGAGGAATCGATGGCGTCGTGTGCCGATAGTTAAACAGTGGCATCGTCAAACTCGTCGCATTACACGTACATCCCGTCAGCCCGGTGCAATTCAGACCTTCCATACACCGCCAGCCGTAGTTCCTTCCGCCCGCCGCGCCCGCCGGTTGAAAGTTCACTTCCTCATACTGATTCTGCCCGACATCAGCAATCCACAAATCACCAGTGACCCTGTCAAAACTCGGCCGCCACGGATTGCGAAGTCCGTACGCCCAGATTTCCGCGCCCGGAGTGCCCGCCGCTCCAAACGTGTTGGTCGGCGGAATCCGGTAGTTCTTGTTTGGATCCGCGGGGAAATCATCGCCATTCACATCAAGCCTCAGCATCTTTCCCAGAAACTGCGTCTCCCCCGCATTGTTGATCATCTGCGCCCGGTTCCCCGGATCATTGCCACTGCCTCCGTCACCGGATGCAACATAGAGATAACCGTCCGGACCGAAATCCAGCCAGCCCCCGTTGTGATTGTCAAACGGCTGCGCATAACTCAAAATCACACGCCGGCTCGCCGAATTGGCCACGTCTGGATTCGCCGACACCGTGTACTCATCAATAAACGTTGTTCCGCCCGTCCCTGTATAATTTATGTAAAACTTACCATTGTTTGCATAATCCGGATGAAACGCCATCCCGAGCAACCCTTGCTCATCAGCCGTCGTCACCGGAGACACCTGCAAAAACGGTGTGGCGTTAAACACCCCGTTCTTGATGATCCGGATACGTCCAGTCTGCAACGCGCCGATTCGCTGCTCCACAAGGAAAAGCCTCGTCGTCAAATCGCCCGGCGATTGCAGTGCCTGCAATGGTCGCGCATCCGTCGCCGGTCCGATCGCCTGCGTTGTCACCTGCGCGTTCGCGCCAGCGCACAACAACACACTCACTGCTAATGCCAGTTTCAACATGATCTCTCCCTTGACGACCCAAGCAACCGCCTGCCACAGTGTGCTCAAGTACTCTCTTTTCCAAATTTCTAGTTCTAGGTCCGCCTGATTCGCAAAAAATCCCCGCTTGGTTCCCTAAAAGAACCGCAGCCGTTTGGATTTCATCCTCTTCTCGGGCAACCGGATTCTCCAATCCAGCCAGCCCGCAGAATACCAACTCGCGTCCGAATTTCCAACACCTTAATCTATATCGGACGCATTTTGACCCCGCCAAAGGTCCACCACCACTTATACCCGCCCAGCCCCCAACCGTCCGGCCAGCAAGAACGCTATCTCTAATGCCTGCGCATAGTTCAGCCTCGGATCGCACACCGAATTGTAATTCTCCCCCAGCGTCGCCTCCGTCACTCCCGACGCCCCACCCACGCATTCCGTCACATCCTCACCCGTCAACTCAAAATGCACCCCTCCAAGATGTGCCCCCGCCCTGGGCAAAACCTCAATCGTCTCTTCAAGTTCCCGCTCAATCGCCTCAAAATTCCTGGTCTTCACCCCAGTCGAAGTCGTCACACCATTCCCGTGCATCGGATCACACACCCACAACACCTTCGCCTCAGACTTCACCACCGCCTCCACCACCCCCGGCAACACGCTCGCCACCCGCTCCGCACCCATCCGCGTGATCAACACGATCTTCCCTGCCTCATTCTCTGGATTCAAAACTCTGCACAACTCCACCACTTCTCCTGCCGTCGCCTTCGGCCCCACCTTCACACCCACCGGATTTGCAATCCCGCGGAAAAACTCAATATGTGCCCCATCAAGCTGCCGCGTTCGCTCGCCCACCCACGGCATATGCGTCGTCAAGTCATACCACCCCGTGCGCCGCGGCACGCGCCTGGTCTGCGCTGCCTCATAATGCAGATTCAACCCCTCATGGCTCGTGAAAAATTCCACACGCGACAAATCCGCGACATCGCCTTCGCCAATCGCCGCCATAAACCGCATCGCCTGCGTCAGCCCCTCCACCATCTTCTCATATTCGCCGCGCCTCTGCGCTGACAACGTCGCGTGCTTGAAGAAACTTAAGTTCCAGTATTCCGGGTGATGCAAATCCGCAAACCCGCCCGCCGCCAGCGAACGAATAAAATTCAACGTCGTCGCCGCCCGCTCATACGCCGCCACCATCGCAAATGGATCCGGCCGCCGCGACTGCTCATTAAACTCCGGTCGATTAAACAAATCGCCAAAGTAACTCGGCAGCGTCACCTGCTTCCCATCCACCACTTGCATCTCGCTCGAACTCGACCGCGGCTTGGCATACTGCCCCGCAAATCGCCCCACGCGAATCACCGGCTTGTGCCCACCCAAGACCAACACCAGCGACATCTGCAACAGAATCTTCAGCTTCGCCGCAATCGCCTCCGGTGTGCACTCCTCCATCCGCTCCGCACAATCTCCACCCTGAAGCAAAAACCGCTTCCCAACCTGAGCCTCCGCCACCTGCGACTTCAGCCGCTCAATTTCCCAGCTCGTCACCAACGGCGGCAACCCGGCTAGCTTCTCCGCCGCCAGACCGACAGCCCCCGCATCCGGATATTCCACCTTCTGCGCCTCGGCCTTCTTCTTCCAGCTCTGCGGCGACCAACTTGTATTCTCTGCTGCCAAAATAAATGCTCCCCAGGATTTCGTGCAAGGCTAGCCCTCAATATCCAGCATCGTCTGCATCGCCCCAACCCTGCAAGAACACTCGCAATTTTCCCTCATTTCCGCGGCCAAACCCCACACGGCAAACACCGATTTGTTGTATAATTCCAGACATCAAAACCACCTTGAGCCACTCACCGCTAACCCACCAGCAATTGAGCAGCTCATCCCGCGAAGGAAAGCTCGAATGAAAATCGTCCCCGCCGCATTCGAAGGCCAAAACATCCGCCGCATCTACGATGAAAAGACCGAAACCTGGCTTTTCTCAGTCGTAGACATCATCCAGGTCCTCACCCAACAGCCCGACTTTCAGGCTGCCCGTAATTACTGGAAAGTGCTGAAAAACAGGCTCAAAGCGGAAGGAAGTCAATCGGTTACAAATTGTAACCAGTTGAAACTGCCCGCCGAAGACGGCAAACTCCGCCTCACCGACGTCGCCAACCCTGAAACCCTCCTCCGCCTCGTCCAAAGCGTCCCCAGTCCCAAGGCCGAACCAATCAAACTCTGGCTCGCCAAAGTCGGTTACGAGCGGATGCAGGAAATGGCCGACCCCGCCCAGGCTCTCGACCGCGCCCGCGAAACCTGGCAGAAACACGGCCGCAGCGAGAAGTGGATTCAGCAGCGGATGACCGGTCAGGAAACCCGCAACAAACTCACCGACTACTGGTCAACGCACGACATCAAACAGGGCGAAGAATTCGCCATCCTCACCAACATCATCCACGAAGAGTGGTCCGGTGTCAGCGTGAAGAAGCACAAAGAAATCAAGAACCTCAAGAACCACAATCTGCGCGATCACATGACCGAGGCCGAACTCATCTTCACCGCCCTCGCCGAACTCTCAACTCGCCAGATCGCCGAGACCACCGACGCCAGCGGCATGCCCGCCAATCAGATCGCCGCCAAGATCGGCGGCAACATCGCCAAAAAAGCTCGCCTCGAACTCGAAGGCAAGACCGGCAAAAAAGTAGTCACCGGCGAAAATTTCCTCCCGGCCGCCCGCACTCGACACTTCGAAGGAAAATCCGGAAAACAACTCCCCGGGGCAACCTGAACTTCAGTCTTATTTCGCCGGCGCCACACACTTGTCACACGCCATTCCCGCCGGCGCACACATGGCACACTTCACCATCAGTACGCCGTTCTCCGTGTAAATCGACATCTCGGTCTTGCAATCAGGACACTGATGCCGCTTGATCGTGACATTTGTGCCCGTGACCGATCGCCCGCTCTGCGTATGCACCTTCTGTACTTCGTCATAGCACATGCGGCACATCTCCTTCGTCCCCGCCGCGGGCGCAACCATCGTGTGCTTGCTGGATTCGCAGGCACAAAGCAAAATCCCCATGCCAGCAACCGAAGCCAGAAGAATAGAACGAGAAAGTGAAGCACGCATCAGAAGCTCCTTTCAACAAGTTCAATCACATCGGATCGATCAATCGTCGCACACGTCCATCATAGCCAAACCCGCCATCCATCCTTTCTCCAACCACTTGCTTCCCGCAGCGTGGCATCGACATTCCTGTCCATGTGCCTTTCCCTTCCTCCTCTGAACTCTCAACTCTGAGATTGCCTCATCTTCTGCTACGCCTGAAGCCGCATTCCCATAAACACCGTATGTGGATCCGGATCCTCGTTGTACCTCGGAACATCCTTGAATCCAAGTGTTCGATAAAGCGCAATTGCAGTCTGCAGTTCCGGATCACTATCCAGCCTCATTTCAACATACCCAATCTCTCTCGCCTTGTCCAAGATCGCATCACACAGTCGCCGCCCAATATGTTGCCCGCGATATGCAGGCCGCACATACATCCGCTTCAATTCACAATTCCCCGCGAGCGCCAACGGTCGCACCGCCGCACACCCAATACACCCATCCCCATCCCACGCCAAGAAAATCGCCCCGCCCGGCGGCCCATATTTCCCCGGCAAAGTCGCCAACTCCTCATCCGTCTTCTGATGCTCAAAACTACACGCCGCCAGATGCCGGATGCTTTGCATGTACTCAGCAAAAATCTCGCGAGCCTGCGAAATCTCTAGTCCCGTCACTTCGCGAATCTGCACCATGACAACATCCCCCGGATCGACTCAGTCAACCACAAAGAAACTCAGATGCAACTGCGCATGCCCGCGATTCATCGCCTGCCATTCCAGATGGGTCAGCGGCCCAAACAACGGATTAGGTATTGCCGGGACAGATTTCTTCATCCGCTCTATCGATCGCCGCAGCCTCCCCACTCCCTCTTCAGTAGTGAGCGGTTCAATTCCTTTAGTCCCACCTTCGATTTTCGGAATCTTCATCCCCGCTGGCATCTTGCCGCTCAAATACTCTTTGCGCTTAAAGCCCACAAGAAATTTGATGAACCACGGTGGATTAATATCTTTGGGATACCCGTCATATGGATAGTCCATCCACGTCGCAATGTGCCCACACGCCTGACCCAGCGTCCAGTTGCCAAGCTTTTTCAATTTCCCCGCATGTTCCGCGGCAACCAGCATCTCAATATCCGCCAACACCGCATCAAGATCTGCAAACACAATCTGCCGCCGCCCTTGCACTTTTCCAGTATCAACCATGCCAGAATGATATCAAGTTCCCGGCCCAGAAACTCGCCGTGCCCAGCCCTCAAGCAATCGCTTTGTCGGAAACATGAACGCTAGCGCAACAAGTCCAGCCGTAGTCGCCGCAAGAAACTCCAAGTGACCCGTGACCAGCGCCGCAACGGTCGAAAGTAACGCAGGCCCTTCAAGCAATACACCTGTGAGTACCGACACTCTGAGAAAACTCTCCGCAATCACCGCAGCGATTACTTCTTCTTCTCGCGTCTGCGCCACAACCGCGGCAGTTTTTCTGGCGATTACCGCTCGAATCAAGAGCATTGCAAGAAAGCCGGCAGCTGCAACAGCCGGAACAACATAGGCCAAAACTTCAAAGTTGCCGCCCGGTGCGGGCCTGGGCATGTGCCCGCCCTGCACAATGAACAGCACGACAATTCCAAACGACCCCGCGCCAGCCATGAACGCACAATAAATGAGTTTGCTCTGCCGAAGGCTCATTTCAAGTACGGTCATACCGGCGCCCCTCATGCTGTCAGGCTGTCAACGAGTTTGCGAAGCAGTGGGAATACCACGACTGCAACTGGAAATCCTACCACCAGCCCAATCACCCAGGCCTTCAACCACCGTCCGATGAAATACCCAAGACTGTGATCAAAGCCAAACGTCAGAAAGGTAGAGGCCAGCGATATCGCTCCCGACATGGTGATAACCATGAGAAGAATAAAGACCACCTGACCTTGCTTGCGCGTGAGCATCATACAAGATGTATCGTCGCAGGCAGGTCGAAAGAATCAACTTCTGTTCACGTTGCCGCCTCAGCAGCCGAGCGAAAATACATCAACAAAGTCCAGATAGTCAAAGAAATCAACGATGGCATCGCCATTAAAGTCTGAACTCCGCAGGTTCGCGCTGAACGCATCTACAAAATCGAGATAGTCAAAGAAGTCGGCAGTGCCATCCCAGTTGTAATCCGCAGCACATCCCCAGTCGATCGCGGCGTTGATATTCAACATCCCATAGCCGCGCACTCGCTCCGGATCCGCTACTCCATTAGCCGCGAAATCGCTCGCCGTCGCAAACACCGCCGCACGCAATCGATCCACCGACCACCATGGACGCGCCTGCGCTGCACACACCATGGCCGCCCCCACCAGCGGCGTAGAAAGACTCGTTCCACTGGCCGATGCATACCCCGTGTCATTGCCCGGATTGATCGTGCGAGTAGATACCCCGCGTGCCAGAATTTCCGGTTTGATTCGACCATCAGCAGATGGACCATCCGAAGAAAAGCCCGCAATCACGCCCGCACTGTCCGCCGCACCGCACCCGAAAACCTGAAGCGCATCCGCCGGAGCAAGCATGTGACTGGTCAATGGATCGGTGTCGTGCCCCGAGTTTCCCGCGGCGGTGCAGCAAATAACGCCATTCTCAGTAGCAACATTCACGCCAATACTCGTAACAGCGGTAAGGCCATTAAGCTGACTTTGTGTGTACCAATCAATATAACCTAAACTACTCGTAATAACATCAGCCCCGTGCAGTTCCGCGAATTCCAGTCCTGCAATGTAGTTATCTTCCTCAACCGGGACTTCCTGCGAAACATCCTCCGTCTTGCACAGCACAACTTGTGCATCGAATCCGCCACCGATCAATGAGCTTGGAAAATACGATGCGATGCAACCCAGAATCAGTGTTCCATGACCGTGTTGCCCATCGGGATCACCGGCCTGAATCCCCACATCGCCATCATTATTGATAAAATCACGCGCAGCGACAATAGACAATTCGTGCCCGGGCTGATGAAACGCGGTGTGCGTTGTCACAAATCCCGTGTCGAGAATCCCAATAATGACGCCGCGTCCGGTGAAACCTCGCTGGTGCATGGCCGGTACCGATATCTGATTCAACTGTTCCGTCGCCAGTCCATAATCAAGACCCGGCCCCTGCGGCGTCACTCCCGCCTGCAATCCGAATTCCGGAACTTCAAGATCTGACACATTGCGTGTCCCTCTACGCACCGGTTCGATCCTGGACACACACGCCAACTGACCTATCTGCGAAACATCGCCCTCAACGCTCACCGCATTCAACCAGCGACTCGTAACATGCACCTTCAATCCAGCAGCTTCGAGTTGCTCAACATACTTTGGCGCCACCGGCAAATCGCGCTGATCAAAAAGCCCGAACGCTGTCCGCCGTGCCTTGCGCCGTGCCACCATCTGCGGCCAGCTCTGTGATTCAAGATTGCTCATCGCCCGCGCAAGCTCTGCGCCACTCAGGTTCTTGTCCTGAAAATACACCCAATTCCGGTGTGGTTGCTCAACATTAATGCCCAAAGTTGCAAGCGACAATGCCAGTGAAATCAGCAAGCTATTCCCCTTTTCCTTTAAGCGTACCTCATCTGTCAATGCCAAACAACACCAGTTTACGGACGTGACTGAAGTTGGGTCGGTTTGGGGTCGATAACGCAGCATCGCGGCGTGTTCGCCGAAGGAGTCTCATCATGTCGAAGCCTGCAAAAAAATCAAATGTGCCCGCAAGCCCCGCTGCAATTGAACCCAAAGGCGCGACACACGACCCTCTGAAATTCGATCGCCGCTCCAGCATTCGCCTGCCCATGACCGCAGTCGCAATGGCAACGTTTGCACTGGAAGATGGCGGCACAGTGCTGACCGGGGTCGAGATAGTGGATACAAGCGCGCACGGCCTTGGCATCCGCTGCCCTGTCGAAGTAAAACCCGGATCCTCCTTCACCCTATACCCCGACAAAAACAATTGGCCCGCAAAATCCGGTGTTGTCTCACGCTGTTCATGGGATGGTGAGTACTACCGCTGCGGCCTCAATCTGTCCCTTGCAATGGCCGCGTGATTCCAAAAATAAAGAGGGCCTCCGAATTCATTCGGAAGCCCCCATCGCTCAACTTAGTGTAATGCTACAACGACTCCAGGCGTCGCGGACCACTTCTATCCTGTCTTTGGTTTTCCCTAATGCCTGATGCCTAGTGCCTGTACGGTCCAGAGCGACTCACTTGACGTGAACATGATCAGCAGCCAATCGAGAAGCTGTCAACAAAATCCAGGTAGTCAAAGAAGTCGATCACGCCATCGTGATTGAAGTCTGCTGCGATTCCATCTGTTGAGAATTCGTTCACAAAGTCCAGGTAGTCAAAGAAGTTCAGAGTGCCATCGTCATTGAAGTCGGCAGAGCAAGGTGTTGCGCAACCGGAATTCGGGCAGAACAGCGGCACCCGCGCTACTTCCGATCGAGAGAACCCGCCAGGCGCAGCAGGATCAGTGACGATCCACTGCAGGAACAAAACCTGGCCGCCCGAATAGTGATTCGAGCTGAACTTCACAAACAAAGTTTCCAGACCATTGCCATTGCCAGCGCCAAGAGCAGTCACTTCACCCAGGAACGATGTTGGCGTGATGATGCCGCCCACCGGAGCCGTGAGGCTCATGCCCAATCGAGCATTTGCACCACCAAGAGCGCGATCAACACCCACTCGGAAATTACCGAACGAAACCACCGGCGGCATATCGGCAATGATGCGCGGAGCAATCCCTCCGGAGCCTGCAACACCAGTGCCGAGAAGTGTGGTCCGCCTGGCGGCTTGTTCGCTTGTCAGTGTGGGACGATCAAAGGGAAACGTCTGATTCGCAACGCGTGGATCCGTCAAACCGTTCTGCAGGAAATCCTGAAGCGCGGGAGCAACCTGCGGCGGCACATTCACCGTATTCATCACCGGGTCGCGATTTTCCGGGAACTGTGGTGCCGCACCTGGAGCGCGAGCATAGAAACGAATGACATCCGTCAGATTGCTGAATTGTCCATTGTGCATGAACGTGGTCTTGAGGCCGACGTTGCGCAGCGAAGGAACTTTGAATCTGCCTCGATCCCCTGGAACTCCCGTGATCGCTTCACGACCATTGTCTTCCGCTGGCGGACGAACTCCGATGTTCCTGAACCCGTTTCCGGTAAACAGCGGCGCGACGTGGCAAACCGTGCAGTTGGAAGCAGTCAGTGCATTAAGCCCAGCCTGTTGCCCTGGTGTAAGTGCGGCGTTGTTACCAGCAACAAACGCATCCCACGGAGTCTGATCCGCGACCAACGTCCTCTGATACGTTGCAATTGCGAATGCAATGCGGCGTGCCGTGATATTGGTATCTCCAAATGCTCGCCGGAAAAGTTCGGGGTAATCCGGATTTCCTGCCAGCGATGCCTGAACATCTGCGGGAATATTGGTTGCCAGGTCCAGCGGTCTTGCATCGGCGAGTTTCGCCGTGACCTGTCCCCAATCAACTCCATCATGCGACATTTCAACCGATGAAGTCGGCGGTCCTACTGCTTGACTCTCGAGCGCGCCGTTGGCATTCAATGCTACCGCGCCGGTCTCTGGATCGATAAACTGGCTCGTTGCCCGGCCATCCCAGAAAAGGTTTGGTGCAAATGCCGCATCGATATTGCTGTTGGCCGCGCGGCCAGTAATCTGCACATTGGTCCCAAATGCGGCATCTCTGACAAAGCGAAGATCGCTGTTCGAGTGCGGCACGCCTGGGCTTGCCAGCTTGTCGTCACCGATTGTGAGCAAGCCAACGGGACTCAACACGCCATCTGGGCCGGGATTGCGGGCGACCCGAGGATCGGTTCCGGAGCGGTTTGAAATGTGGCATGTGCCGCAGGACACCGCGTTATTCACCGACATTTGTTCGTCCCAGAACAACACTTTACCCAAGACTCGCTTTGACTCGGTTATGGGGTTTCCAAGTGGGGCAACCACCGGTGGCAACGCTGCTACTGCGGCAAACGCCAACGCAATGGAAGTACCGGCAGCCAGCGGCAGAATACAGCGGGTGAATCGATCGTTCATGAGCCTTTGAGCCATAGAAATCTCCCTTAGGGTTACCGGGTATTGCCGCCCCTTGCAACGCGGGGGACACACAATTTGAAGAAATTGCGATTTTCTGATGTCCCCCACCTGCGACCGGGCGACAATTCAAGGAAGGAGGCAATTCTTGCCTGAATCTGAAAACCACAGTGGTCACGCAGTCTTTGAGATTCTCGTGCGTGAGCATTCCGACATGCTCATGGCGTACGCGCGGAGCTTGATGCATTCGACCGCCGCCGCGGAAGACCTGTTCCAACAGACGATGCTGGTAGCGTGGAAGCGGCTTTCAGATTTCGATCGTTCGCGTCCCTTTGGGCCCTGGTTGCGTGGAATTGCGCAGAATGTAGCGTTTGAAACCCGACGGAAAAACGCCCGGTGTGTGTACACATCCGATCCGGCAGTTCTCAGTGAATTGGATCAGCGATTTGAAGCAGTGAATAAAATGGAAGGCGACACTTTCATATCTCGAGCGGCGCGTATCTCGGTGTGTATCGAGCAGTTGCCGCCGCACATGCAGGAACCGATCAACCTTCTGTATGTTCGCGGGATGTTGATAACGTCAATCGCCGCATCTTTGAGCGCAAGCGAAGAAGCAATCAAGAAACGCATTCAGCGTGCGCGGCAGTTGTTGGCCGATTGCCTTGTCAAAGAGGAGGCGCAGACATGAGCGACAACCACTCTTCGCATTCCGATATCGACTTTGTAGTTCCAGAAGAAACCCGCGCACAGGAACAGGCGGGCGAACTTTTTGTTCACGGTGTTATGCAGCAGCTCTATCGCGATACGCCGCTAGAAAGGGAGCGGCGTATTCAGCGAGTCATGGCAGAACTGGCTGGCTCAACGACAACACGCCCGCATTGGTCTCAACGAGTTCTGAAATTCTCCCGACCCTGGCTCGCCTCTGCGGCAGCACTTGCACTTTTCGTATCAATGGTCTATGTCGGAATTTCGACCGAAAAGTCGGCAGATGCAACGGTGGCGGCATCAATCCAGGCGATGCGTGATTCCGGAGACCGCCGCTTTGAAGTACGTGCCAAGCTACATACCGACACCGATCTTGCAAAAGAACCGCTGGCAACGATCGATACCCGCGCCCCAGGGCTGATGCTGCTTCAATCCAAGGGGCTTGATTCTAAACTCGCACCAGGAATGACTGTCGGACGCGATGCTGATGGCGTCTGGGCTATTCGCCACGATGGCACGATTGAACGCGACAATCCCGAACAGCGTTGGCCGCGATGGTCCATGCTGGGTGATGAATCGCTCTTTGCCGATTCAGTTGATCAACTTCTCGAAACGCTGAGCCAGGCCTATGTCATTAAGAACAGCGAAGATTCGACTTTAGAAGGCCGTGGCGAAACCAAATTCACCCACTTGAGCGGCACCAAGAAACGCTTGATGCAGCCAGGCCCAAAGCAGATCGATGTGTGGATTGATCCAGCTACCAAGATCGTCGAACGAATTGAAATACGCTTTGAAAAACAGCCGCCAAACCAGCCAGCTGGTCCAGGTGGCCCAAGTGGGCCGGGTCCAAATGGAGAAGGACACAGACCAGAATTTGGCGGCCCCGGCGGCCCATCAGATGGA
>SXOY01000165.1 GCA_005776545.1 Planctomycetia bacterium
ACGGACACTCCCACGATCCCCTTTCGCTCATCGGCAATTCGGATCAGTGTCTCTGGGTTCGCATCTTGGGCGATTCCCTTTCCATCGGTGTCAACGGTGCCCCAGTTGATTCGATCAGTTGCGAAGCTGCCGCTGGCCGCGTTCAGATCGCGAAATGCATCTGACAACTCAAGGGTCTTCGACTGCTCACGGCGTGTGTAGACCGAATAACCGGTTGCCACCAGTGCAACTAGCAATAGAAGCCAAGTTCCATACTTCTTCAGGAAGTCCACAAAGTCCTGATTCAGGCGCGACTCTTCAAGTCCTGCCCGATCGCGAATTTCAAAATGCCGTTGTTCCATGACTGCTCCAAAAACCGCAGGTCGCAACCCGCCGTGCCGCGATCATAGGAAGGTCTTTCAGGTCCAGAATTTCCAGGGAACGTGCAAATCAATGCACTCCTGCGGCACAAGCGTCTCACGAACCCCCGATGCGAGGGTGTTCACACTCGCTGCAGACCGGACACTGACCTTCCAATCTGCATGCCAGGAAACATCTCCAAGATCGGAACGAAGTTGAACCACTTTGGTAGATGCAACTGAAACGCCCGGGGGTGGCGGAGGCGGGGCACTGGTCGTATCACCACAAAGCAATATCAGGCTTGCGGTTTCCAATAAGGCAAGTGCCTGGGTTCGCGCTGCGATTTCTATCTCGTCATGTGTATCGCGCAATCCCGGTGTATCGATCCAGCGTACTACAAGGCCGTCAAGATCCAGCCAGACTCCCACGTGGTCCCGCGTTGTGCCGGGCATATCCGCAACAATTGCAATATCGCGGCGGGCCAGCGCGTTAGCGAGTGAACTTTTCCCAATATTCGCGCCACCAAGAACGACAACGCGAGGCGGGACCAGCAACCGATTCAAGACCAGATCTCTCCTGGGATCATGTACAGGATGTGGCACATTCCACAATGTTGGCTGGCGAAGCAAAGCAGAAACGGCTCGCGGACTTCGTGCGCTGGCCAGAGCATCGAGCATGTGCGATTCAATCGCAGTGTGTGCCTCGGGGAAAGTACATGAATCTGGTTGATTTTTTTCGATACATCCCGATGCAATCAATTTCGCCGCCGCAAGCCGAAGGATCAGTGGGCCACCATGTGGCATCAGGAGCCAGAGTTTTTCTGTGATCCGCGCGACCAGACCATCATCGAGCGAGAGGATTTTGCACCGCTTCACCTCACCCACTGCCATCGTGGGAAAGCCGAGTTGAGTAACCGAGCTTTCTTCGCCACCCAATTCGATCATTGCAACTGCAGCGCCGCCATCAGCACGCGGCGTAACAACTCGAAACCAACTTTGCTCATTCACTGCGCTCACTGTGTTCAACACGTTGCCCTCAATCATCCTCTTCATCTTCAATGTCTTCCTCATCAGCATCTGGAGTTTCGATGTCACCTTCTGCGGCTTTGACAAACGCTTCGTGAATTCCAATCAGTTGCAAGCTCGGAATGATCTTCTCGACTAACTCATCGTTTTCAAAGAGCATCGCCGCATCGCCACCGGTGGCAATCACCGTCGGATAGGCCTCGTAGTACTCTGCGTAGCGATCAATCAGGAAATGAACAAGGCCGCGGACTGAGGCGATTGCACCGAGCGTCATCGCGTGACGTGTGTCTTTGCCCAGTGGGCCGCGAACACCGTCTGGGACCGAAAACTCAACCAGCGGCAGGGCGGGAATCTGATCGTGAAGCGCCTTGAGGTTCATCCGCACACCGGGGGCGATCGCTCCACCCTGGAATGTGCCCTCGCCATCTACAAAATCGACAGTCGTCGCAGTTCCACAATCGATGACAATGCACGCCTGCCCGATTTTGGAATATGCACCGATTGCATTCAAGAGCCGGTCTTGCCCGATGGTCGAAGGGTCATCCAGTGCGATTGCGATCGGCACGGGAAAATCTCGCCCCACGCGAAAAACCTCGTTTCCCGACAGCGCCTCAACTTCAGACTGAACGGCATCGGCAACTTTGTCGTTCACAGAGGCAAGAGCGATCGACACACCCTCTTTGGACAATTCAGTCAACCTCGCGACAATGCCCGCGATATCGGTGTTGAAATGGGCTTCAAACGAATCGAGGTCTTTGCCTCGAAAGATCCCAAGCTTGGTGCGGCTGTTCCCGACCGATGCGACGATTAAGGGCTGCATGCTCATGTGGCCCAACCCTAGCGTCCTATCCCGCCGTTGGCACTATCATCACCACCCATGCCCCGCTGTACCGCCGACAAAACGATTGAACGCAAGATCATCAGTGGTTTCGCATTTCCCCTAGGTGTATACCCCGTAGAGGAAATGTCCCCCAAGGCCGGTTACACCATTCAGTTTGAAGCCGCCGATGGTGGCGGCGAAGAAGATGACGATGAATGGGAAGAATGGCCCGATCGTTACGTTTTTGATGTGGTTATCTCGGCGACCCGCGTAGAAGCCCTCTGCAAAGCCCTGTTTTCCCTCCTTCCGGGACGCGTATATCCCATCATGGATGTCCTGGGACGCGATGCCTATCGCGAAGTTGATCCATACATCACATATGACCTGGTGGGGACAGATCGATTTCTAAATGCGTGCCGCTGGCTTCGTGATTTTCTATTTGAAGATGGCCTAATTGGTTTTGGCGCGATGAGCGAGGAACCATTTTTCTACATTTTTATAGACGAGCACAAAATCGTCACCATCCGCTGCGAACCAAAACTAAAAGAACGTGTCGAGAAAACCCTCGCCGCCTTTGACTTGCAGGCAATACCTGAACCCGCCGGCGCAGACTCGGCTTCGCACGAACACCGAGGAGCATTGCTTGCCCCACCTGCTGAACCAGACCTCTTAGATGGCGATCAGGTGCTCGAATTCCTGCGTGATGATTGGAACCTCGTTCTCAACATCGACCCCGAAACCAATGTTGATGATGAAGGAAAAGAACTTGGCTCTACTCCATGGCGGTGCATGCTCCGCGGCGAAAACGACAACGAAACCCGCTACGCCATCGTCATCGTTTCAGCCCCCTGTTACAGGGAGGCCGAAGACCTGGCGATAGGTAGACTCGCTGAAATGTGCGACAAGGCTGAAATTGATTTTGAAGAAGCCATCGTGCTCACCGCGGACCGACTCACAAAGGAAGACTTGGCCGCACAAATCGAGAAACTGACAGGCACAAAGCCCAAATCGACAAAAATTTTGCCAGATAAGCAAGTTCTTGCATCCGACTGGGTTGGAGGCCTGTAAACCGTTGCTGCCTGGACCTCGCGAAATAGCTAGAAAAGTCGATCAAAACTTGGGCAACCATTTTGATCGGATAAAGTTCGGGTACTAGCGGAAGACTTCTTTTAGGATAGCCGTTTGCATCCGGAGCGCAAAGCCGCTATCTTCCGCACCTCACACGCGCTTTTTATGGTCACCGACCGTAAGGGGGTCGCGTGTGGACCCGAATCGACAGCGAATCAATTCGACTCGCTGGCACTGTTTTTGGGCTGAAGCTTCTATTGCATAACTGCAAATGGACTTCAGGTAGGTTTGTCGTCGGTTCGTACTCTTGTGGGCTTTGACAGATTGTCGGCGGAGACACGGAAAGTTCGCCGCTACGACTTGGAGATCAGCATGTTCAACCGTCAGCAGAAGCCGATTCGTTCATTCCTTAGTGCCGCGGCCATCTTTGCAAGCTGCGGCTTTGCAATGGGGCTGGCACAGGCATCGTCCATCGAGGTTTTCGCCTCAGCAAGTGCGGCAGAAACCGCAACTGATGGCCTTATCGAGCGTGCTTCTGCTCTCGCCGGTCAGAGCAAATTCTGGCAGGCCCGCTCTGTGCTTGTCAAGATGCTGAACAGTGCCGCATCGCTCTCAGACAGCCAGAGCACCAAAGTCCACAACCTCCTGACCAGCGTCAACGACAAGATTCGTTCGCTGGACGCCGCAACACTCTCGGTTCAGAAAGCCGATGTTGCTCTCGATAACGGGGACCTGGTCACTGCGATCAGCCTCTGCGAGACAGTCATTGCAGAGGGCAAGACCACCCCACAGGCTCAGATCGCTCAGCAGTTGCTGACCGAAGCGACTGTCATGCGTGAAGACTTTGCATCGCACAGCGCCGAATCGCTCAATCGCTCCATCGCACTGTTTGACGCTGGCAAATACGCCGAAGCCAAGGTGCTGCTCTCTTCGCTCAAGCGTTCAGGAATCGCACTTCCCGCAGATCAATCTGAACTTCTGGACACCTACCAGACTCGCTTGATCGCACTTGAAACCACTCGTGGCTCGTTGATTGACACTGCCGAAGTCTCTGCCGCAATGTTCGATGATCCGGGTGTCATCAAGCGTCGCACACCGCCCCAGCCTGATCAGTATTACCCAGCAAAGGAAGAGAAGGCTCAACCAGCAACACCCGCTCCGACTCCTACACCGGCTCCAGCGGCAACACCAGCCCCATCGAAAGACACCAAGCCCGCCCCTTCAAAGGACGATAAGTTTGCACCGCCAACCAAGGCTGATCCCGCCGCACCCGCAAAGACAGCTCCTGGAACTCCGATTCCTGAAATCAAGAGCGAGCCAAAGGCAGAACAGCCGGCGAAGCCTGTTGAACCAGCGAAACCAGTGGCTCCTGCAAAGGCAATTGAACCAGCAAAGACCGCTGAGCCAGCCAAGCCCGTTGCACCCGCACCCGCACCGGCACCGGCACCGGCTCCAGCACCGGCTCCAGCACCGGCTCCAGCACCGGCAGCCAAACCAGTTGCACCAGTCGCTGCCGCTCAACCTGCCGCGTCACCAGGCGAAGACCTCAATGCACTCGCTCGCAAGATGCACGCTTCAGAACTGAAAACACAATCCGACCAGGATTTCGCAAATGGCCGCTATGGCAAAGCACTTGAAGGCTATCGCTCACTTCGCGATGTGTTCGCAAGCTACTTGTTGCCCGCCGACCTGGCCGATGTCAATGTCAAGATCGCAGAGTCCGAGACTCTTCTCCGCGGCAACACCGCAGCAAACAGCCTGCTCACTCAAGAGCTTGATCGCACCAAACTCAATCGCGATGCAACATTCGCCTCATTCCAGAACCTAATTGAACAATCTGACAAGGCCGCACTCACCGGCGACTTGAGCAAGGCTCGCGAACTTGCAACTCGCGCCAAAGTGACGCTGCAAAGCAACCGCAGCTTCTTCTCTGAGCCAGAATTCCAGGCACTTGAGAAGCAAGCTTCCGACAAGATCGCGACATTCACCAAACGCGGCGAAGACATCGCGATCAAAGAACGCAACGAGCTTGAAGTGTCCCAGCAGAAACGAGCTGAGGATGCTTCACATGCGGCAGCTCAGAAGAAAGAAAAACAGGTCATTGAGAGCTTGCAACGAGTTCGCGCACTTCAGATTGAAATGAAGTACGAAGAAGCTCTTCAGGTCCTCGACCAGATCCTCTTCATTGATCCAAACAATCCTGCCGCTGAGATCCTCAAAGAAGTCATTCAGAATTCACTCATCTATCGCACACATTACGATGTCCAGACCCGCAAGGGCCTGGGAGCGGCATTCCTCCGCAACGAAAACAACGATGCGAGCCGCATCCCGATCGGCCTTATCGAATACCCCACCGATTGGCCGCAAATCACGTACCGTCGTGGCGAGGCGATTCAATTCCAGGACACCCCGGAAAATCGTCGCACCCTGGGAATGCTCAAAGATCGCCGCATTCCTGCCGAATTCAACGAAGTCCCCTTCGCAACAGCCCTTGCCTATGTGCAGGCGACCACCGGCGTGAACATGGATGTCAACTGGGCCGCACTTGAGAAGGTCGGCATTGACAAGGAAACTTCTATCAGCATGAAGCTCCCTGATGCGTCTGCTCAGACCATCATGGAACGCATGATTGAGAAGGTAAGCCCCGACAAGTCTTCTGCCGCAGCATGGGCAGTTGATAACGGAATCTTGACTGTCTCCAGCGAACAGCAGATCAACACTCGCACCGTTACCGAGATTTACGATGTGCGCGACCTGCTCGTCGAAATCCCCAACTTCACCAACGCGCCCGATTTCGATCTCACTGCTGTGTTGGCGAGCGATTCGGCTACTTCGATGCCTTCACCATTCGCCCAGGGCGCAAAGTCTGGTCTTGAGCATCGCACAAATCCCGAGCAACGCACCAAGGAAGTCATCGACATTATCACTAACACTGTCGCCCAG
>SXOY01000166.1 GCA_005776545.1 Planctomycetia bacterium
GTCGCACAATCTCCAGAATGAGTTGCTTCTGCAGCCGCGGCGCAACACTCGCAACCTCTGGCCATTCCAATACCTTCGCCTGGACACTCGAATCAAACGTATCTTTCCCACCAGTCGCCTTGATCCGCAAGTCGCCCGACCCAATGGTCCGTGCAACCCGTGCATCGATCCCCTTATTCACCGAATGCAACCCCAGCGTCACGGCCGTAATAAGCGCAGCAGACAACATGACCGCAAGAACGAGAAGGATCGTTCGACTACGCCGTTCTGATGCACTCTTGATAGCGAGCAGCCACGCCGGATGCATCGAGATTCTCCGTCTTAAAGCTGGTTTTGAAGCGGCCGTCCGCGAGCACGAAAACTTCATCGGTGAATGCAGCCGCCGCCGGCTCGTGCGTCACCATGACGACTGTGATCTTTTGTTTTTTAGCAAGGTCAGCGAGTAAGGCCCACAGCTTTGCAGAATTTGCAGAATCAAGGTTCCCCGTCGGCTCATCTGCAAAAATGACTGGTGGCGAAAAGAGCAGAGACCGAGCGATTGCAACTCGTTGCTGTTCGCCGCCAGACATGGAATCGGGGCGGTGCTCAGCGCGATCAGAAAGCCCAAATTGCTCAAGCAATTCCATCGCTCGAGACCGTTTGTCTTCGCCCGCAAGCAATCCAGGAAGTTCGACGTTTTCAAGTGCTGTCAGCGTTGGAATGAGATTGAACTGCTGAAACACAATCCCAATTTCCCGACGGCGAAACTCAGTAGCTTCTTTGTCTGTGAGTTTTTCAACCGACCGGCCCGCGATCGTGATTGTTCCAGAATCCGGACGGTCAAGCGATGCCAGCAAGTGGAGCAATGTACTCTTGCCGCTGCCAGACTGCCCCATGATCGCGTAGAAGCCGGTTGTGGAAATTGAGAGATCCACGCCGCGGAGTGCGGGGATTTCGCGGTTTCCCATGCGGTAGGATTTTGAAAGTGCAGCGCAGTGGATCATAGAAACACAACATCCGCACAATAGTGGCGGCATGAGAAATCAGGCCGGAAATCAGGCCGGAAGTCAGACGGGATGTGCCGCGTCATACGCCTTCTGGTCGACGCAGTCTTTGATTGGTGACGACGGCTTGATCTTAATGAGCCAGGCTTTGCCATAGCAGTCTTCGTTCAGCAGCGCAGGATTCGCGGCAAGAGCGGCGTTGACTTCAACGATCTCTCCATCACAGGCGCAGTAAATATCCGAGGTAGTCTTTACGGACTCAATCGTGCCAATGTTCTCCCCAGCTTTGAATTTGAATCCCTTGGGCTTCATTTCCACATAGGTGACATCGGTCAGCGCATTCACGGCGTATTGCGTAATGCCCAGCGCGATAGTCTCGCCCTCGGTCTTGTGCCATTCGTGGGATTTGGAGTACACGCGGTCAGATGGGGTGGCCATAAAGAGTTCCTTGATGTTGGAGCGGATGGTAGAAAGGTCAATGGCACTCTGGCAAATGAAATTGATGGTTGCGAGAAGAAAGAATGGTACCAGATAGTGCCTGACAAGCCCTATCGTCTGGCGTGGCCAACCGTCTTGCAACTCAATCTTCCCCCTATTTGCTACAACATGCGCAGAATCCTGTCGATTGGTATCCGTGGGGAGACGAAGCGTTCGCTGAGGCGATCCGCCGCGATGTCCCCGTCCTGGTGTCCATCGGTTACAGCACCTGTTACTGGTGCCACGTCATGGAACGGGAGTCTTTTGAGAACGCTGAGGTTGCCAAGCATCTCAACGAGGCGTTTGTCTGCATCAAAGTAGACCGAGAAGAGCGGCCAGATATTGATGATGTCTACATGGCCGCGACTGTCGCGATGTTGGGCCATGGTGGCTGGCCGATGAACGTCTGCCTCGACCCGGCCACTCGAAAGCCGTTCTGGTGCGGCACGTATTTTCCGCCAACAGCCGCGCGTGGTATGCCGGGTCTCCTTCAAGTAGTTTCCGGCATTTCCGCAGCATGGACTGAACGCAGAGCTGAAGTCCTCGAACAGGCGAATCAACTCGCAGCGGCAGTGAGCGAGCAATTGAGCGCGGCGATTGAACCAACTGCTCTGGATGCTGAGCCGATTTCCGAAGCAGTCTCGATGTTGCTGCGCATGGGCGATCAGCAGCACGGTGGGTTCGGCAAAGAGCCGAAGTTCCCACAACCGGTCTTCCTCGATTTCCTCATCGATGTCCGCGGCAGCCTCGATAGCGAATCTCAGAAAGCAGTCGATGCCGCGGTAAAGCTCACGCTCGACAAGATGATGCTCGGCGGAATTCGCGACCACGTCGGCGGCGGATTCCATCGCTACGCCGTCGACAGCATCTGGCTCGTGCCGCATTTTGAGAAGATGTTGTACGATCAGGCGCAGCTTGCAATCGTGTACGTCAAGGCCGCTGCCATCTATGACGACACGGAATATGCCAGCGTCGCCCGCGAAATCGCGGACTATGTCTTACGCGAAATGACCGATTCCCGCGGCATCTTCTTCTCCGCACAAGATGCGGAAGTCGATCATCGAGAGGGCTTGAACTACCTCTGGACTCCCGCGGAAATGATGTCGGTCCTTGGCGATGAAGATGGCTTGTTCGCTGTGAAGTTCTACGGACTTGATTTAGGGGCGAATTTCAAAGATCCGCATCATCCATCAGAGCCAGCCCGCAACGTCCTCTTCCGCAAAGAGCGTTTCGCGAGCAGTGGGGCGGACGCCAGGATTCGCGCGATCAACCACAAATTGCTCTTGGCGAGAATGCTGAGAAAACAGCCACATCTCGATGACAAGGTAGTGGCATCGTGGAATGGTTTGATGATTTCAGCACTTGCGCAGGTCGGTGCAGTGCTCGGTGAGCAGAAGTACGTCGCGGCCGCCAAAGCTGCGGCAGACTCGCTGCTCCAACTCCATCGCGATTCAAGCAGCAGCCTGCTCCGCGTCAGTCGTGGCGGCAAAGCTTCCACCTCAGCATTCCTCGAAGACCACGCATGCCTGGCTCAAGGCCTGCTCGAATTGCATCACTCGCTCGGCGGTCAAAGTCCCTATCTCGCCGCGGCCGATTCGCTTCTCGCGGCCGCCGAGAGCCAGTTCGCACGAGATGGCAAACTCTTTGATACACGCGACGAGAGCGGCGAACTCTTCATCCGCACCAGCAGCATCCACGATGGCGCGATGCCCAGCGGCACCAGCGTCATGCTGCACGCGTTGCGTCAACGAGCGGCTTTATCAAAAGCTCCCGAACACATCGCGCGTCTCTTGAGCTACTTTCCCGGCGTCTCCGGCGCAGTGCGTCAATCTCCAGTCAGCGTCATCAACACAACGCGTTGCCTCTATCGCGTCCTTGTGGGCGGATACGAACGCGCAATCGAAACACTCGCCAACATCGGTCCCGTCAAAACTGCCGCCGCACCCGCCGGCGCATATCCGGTTGAGGTCTACGCCAGTGCCGACCGCGTCGAACTTCGCACCGATCGCCCCGCCGCATTCCGCATCATTATGCGAATTTCCCCCGGCTATCACATCCTCGCCGCCCAACCTGGCCCCGGCGGCACACACATGTTCCCGCTGCGAATCAGCCTTATCGGCGGCACAGGCGTCCAGGTCTACGCCGACTACCCCGAAGGCAAAACCTACGGCCAAGATGGTGAGTTGCTCGTAAACACCGGCGACATCGAATTCGATATCGTCCTCGAACGCGAGGGCAATTGGAGCGGTCGCCCGATCTTGACTGCAACATTCCAAGCCTGCTCTGACACCGAATGCCTGGCCCCGATGACCGTCGAGCTTGATGTTGCAATTGATCGCGCGAGCTAGCCTCCATCACTCTGCCACTCTGCCACTCTGCCACTCTGCCACTTCGTCACTTTGCCCCTTTGCCACTCTGCCGCACTTGCCCTAACCTTGCCCATGGCAACCAAGCTCTACAAATCAGCATCCGATGCATTCGAAGGTCTCAAGCAAAAGGGCATCCTCCGCGATGGTTCCACCATCATGGTCGGCGGCTTCGGCCTCTGCGGCATCCCTGAACACCTGATTGTCGCCTTGCGTGACAGCGGCGTTAAGGACCTCACCTGCATCTCTAATAACGCCGGCATCGATGACTTCGGCCTGGGCCTCCTGCTTCGCACACGCCAGATCAAGAAAATGATTTCCAGTTACGTCGGTGAAAACGCAAACTTCGAACAGCAATACCTCAAAGGCGAACTCGA
>SXOY01000167.1 GCA_005776545.1 Planctomycetia bacterium
CCGCCCGCTAAGGATGAGTTTCCGAAGTAGGGGCGGAGGTGTGAGATAGTGGTAAGTGCGTGTTTGGTGCGGCTACAGTGTACGAATCTCTCGCACCCCGGCGACTGCGGTTTCCGGTATAGTGTGGGTCGAACGATCGAGGAATTCATTGGTCCTCTACTCAAACAGGACCTGTACGGAGTTGCTACGCATGTCGATAGTTAAGCGCCATTCGCCACTTGTCATTGTCCTTCTTGCTGGAGCTGCTCTGTCACTGGCAGCGTGTACCGAAGAAAACCCCACGCGGGCGGCCATTCGTAAGGCGTCTACTGAACTGGGTGCAGTTTCAAGCGGGGCTTCGACTGCTACCACGAATGCTCACCAGCAGAAGCTGTTTGATGATGCGTCAAAATCGGCGCTGGCTGCAGGTGGAAGCGGGGCTTCGGCTGCTGCGGCAAATCTAATCTCTTCAACTGCCGCGGAGGGCAAGGCGGGAGTTTCAGATGGTGCGGCCAGGACAGCAAGTGGTGGCGCGGAACTGAGTGAAAACGCGAGCGACTGGAAAGTTACGGAAGTGGGGATCTACAACCGCATGAGTTCACTGCGGTCGCACCTGTCTCAATACGTGAATCACAAGCAGACCGCTTCGGCAGCGGCATTGTTCAATCCAGCGGAGCAACTTGCAGCTTTGGACAAGACCTCTGCAACGCTTGATCAGGCGAACACCGAGCGGGCACAGGCGAGGGTCGCACTGGAAGAGCAAATTGCCTCGTTGACCAGTACGGTGAAGCAGAAAAATGAAGCCGCCGGAAAGCTCGACGCGAAAGCGGGAGAACTTCGCAACTCCATCAGCTCTATGACAGCAACGGCGGCAGCTCCGGTTGTGGAGCAAGCGGCTGGATTCAAGCGTCAGGCAGATCGTCTGCGGCAAGATGCTCAGCTAGTTGAGGCCGATGCAACACAATTGCGTTCGCAGCTTCCAGAATTGCAACTGGCGATTGCACAGATTGATTCGCAGAAGAAAGGGATTGCTCAGACCAAGGCAGACTTTGCAGAGAAACTTGCGTTCAATGCAGCACAAGCAACTCGTTCGAATGCCGATGCGGCAAAAATTGTCGCAGCTATTGAAGAAGAAGTTGCGGACTTGAAAAAGGTACGCGAGGGCGCTTGGACCACTGCGAACGATGGAAGGTTGTCACTTTTGCGGCAGGGGCTTGGCACGGCTCAGAAGGCCAATGCGGATGCACCCGTACAGTCGAAACTGACGGTGGGAAGTGTGCAGCAGGCGATTGGCGATGTGCAACTGTCTCGCGCGGTTGAGGCTCGTGCATGTAGTCAACTGATGGAGATGCTGGCGACATCAAACCCTGCACTTCCAAAGGCGGCTGATTACAAGAACGATGCGGACAACGCTGCGAAGGCACGCGATGAATTCGTAACCGCCGCCAAAGAAGCGTATGAGGCGGCGAAGTCGGCCTATGCAACGGCGCCGGTGAAGGGTTCAAAAGACTCGGCGGATGTCAAGGCACGGTTGGAAAAACTCGGCACATCGCTTGATGCAGTGATTCAGGCTTTGTCATCTGGAAGCAATGCGTCGCTCAAGGAGTTTGGATATTCAGATGCACCAGTGATTCCGGCTGGCAAGACCGAAGCGCCAGCGGACAAGGCTGCTCCAGCAGCGGCGGGGAATCCTGCCCCGGCAGAATTGATTGCGGCGGTTGATGCATTTCTGGCGGCGGGAAAGGCAGCGGACGTAGCGAAAATGACTGCACTTTGCAAGGCAAGCAGTCCATTGGCTCAGCAGATGATCGGTATCACGATGAGCATGAGCAAACTAGATGCGGCATGCAAGGCCAAGTTTGGTAAGAGCTTCAGTGAATCGATGAAGGGCATGCCAGGCATGCAAATGGGAACCGATTTTTCGGCTGATGGGGTTAGCGCGAGTTCATTGAAATTCAATATGACCGGTGAAGGCAGCGCGACAACGAATGTTGGCGGCGCACCGCTTGCATTTGTGAAAGATGGCGCGGACTGGAAGTTTGATATGGATTCGGTCGCCGAAAAAGTTGGGGCCAACCCAATGGCGGCTGGAATGCTCGCCAAGGCCGGACCGGCGTTTGATTCGCTGGCACAAGATGTGGCCGATGGGAAGATTGGTGATGCCGGTGCACTGCAGGCGCAGCTTATGGCGAAACTCATGGGCGGCGCTGGCGGCTTCCCAGCGGTCCCGGATAAGTAAATGTCAGTTTGCGGTTACTCTTGGATCAACCAGGCGATACAGGCAATCAACCACCAGGTTGACGATGATCAGCATAGTTGAAAACACCAGCACGATTCCGATGATGAGGAAGAGGTCTTTGTTTTGCACTGCGGTGACAAAGAACTGACCCATGCCGGGAACGCGAAAGACTCTCTCGACAACAAATGAGCCGGTCATGGCGAGCGCAGTTGCTGGGCCGAGGTAGCTCAGGACTGGCAGGAATGCGTTTTTGAGAGCGTGTTTGTAGAGGATGGCGGATTCAGAAACGCCCTTGGCGCGGGCGGTGCGGAGGTAATCGCTGGAGAGTTGTTCGAGCAGACCCATGCGGGTGAGGCGGGCGATGTATGCCGCGAATGGCAGGGAAAGTGTGAGGGCGGGGAGGACGAGGTCTTTGAGTTGTCCCCAGTGACCGACTGGAAAAATGGGGATGGCGACGCTGAAAGAGAGCAGCAGCACGGTGCCGATTACAAAGCTTGGAAGGCTGACACCGATAAGTGCGAGGGAGAAACTGAAAGCATCGCGAAATGAACCGGGCTTGCTGGCGCCGAGCAGGCCAGTGCCGACACCCAGGATGGTGGCGAACAGGATGGCGGCGGCGCCGACGGTGATGGAAACCGGGAGTGAACCCGCGATGATCTCGTTGACTTTGCGATCGCGGTATTGAAGCGATGGGCCGAAATCAAAGATGGGCTGGGGGCGAGGTGTGACGCCCGCGGCGAGGCTAGTGGAGTTTTGCAGGGCAAGAGAATCGCGTTGTGCCTTGCCTGACTCGGTGATGCCAAAAGTAATATTGAGATAGTTGCAACCGCTGACCCGAGTGAGGTATGAGGTGTAAAAGCCCCAGAAACTGTCAAGCTGATACTGACTTTTGAGGGCTTGAGCAACTTCCGGCGGCGGGCGGCGGCCTTCCGGGCGTTCGAGCGGATTCCCCGGAACGGCCCAGGCGAGCGCGAGCGTCAGGGTGTAAATTGCCAGCAACACGACTGGAAGGAGAAGCAGGCGGCGGACAATGAGTCGCCACATCAGATGCCGCCTTTGGGGGTGTTGGGGACATGCGAGGATTTCATTTCGATAGGAACATCTCTTCCCTGTCCATCACCAAAAATATCAACCTCCCAGAGATGCTGCTCGCTACGAGGGTGGGAAGAGATTCCGGTGAGGCGATGGGGATCAAACATGTAGAAATTGAGATAGCCAAACAAGGGGAGGCACGGAAAGTCCTTTTCTATGAGAACAGTTTCGGCTTGCGTGAGAATTGCGAGTCGTGCTGCGGGATCTGTTTCGACTTCGGCTCGCGTCATCAGTTCTTCGTATTCAGTGCTTGCATATTTGGGGTCGTTGTTGCCATCCTCGGTGCGGTAGATATTTAGGAACGTAGTTGGATCGCCATAGTCACCAAACCAGCTGCCGCGTGCGATCATGAAATTGCCGTTCTTGAGGTCGTCGCGAAAGACTTTGATTTCACGCTGAGCAAGTTCGATATAGACACCAAGTTCTCGCTCCCAGTTGCTGGCCAGGGCCTGTGCGATCAGGTCGTGACCGCCTTCGGTGTTGAAGAGAATTTCGACCGTGGGAAATCCGGAGCCGCCGGGATAGCCAGCGGCCGCAAGTTCCTTGCGGGCCAAATCCGGGTTGTAGGTGAGGCCCTTTGGCGATTTGTATCCGGCGATTGCGCCGGGTGGGACCATGACTTGCTGAACGGGTTCTCCGCTGCGGCGGACATCTTCCACGATGGTGCGTTTGTCGGCGGTGAGCGCGAAGGCTCGGCGAACGCGTGGATCTCGCATCGGATTTTCACGACCATCGGGCAAGTGTTCGCGACAATTGAAGTTGTAGTAGTAGGTACCAAAGGCCGGGGTGACGATGATCTTGTTGCGTGGATCGCTGGGGAGCGTCCGATCGATTTCGACCTCATCGAGGTCCTTTGCGCGCATTGCCTCAATTTCCGCAGCGTGCTCAGCGTAGAAGTCAGCTTTCTTTCGAAGCATCTCGCCGCGATAGGAAACATCTACATCGCTCATCCAGTCAACCGCGCCCGAGCGGAAAGCCAAGACCTGTCCATTGGCATCATCGATGGTGGGAACCGAGATCGTTTTGATATTGAGAGTTGCTCTGTTCCACCAATGCGGGTTTTGCGCGAATTGCATATCTC
>SXOY01000168.1 GCA_005776545.1 Planctomycetia bacterium
CCAGAACCGACCACTCTCACCGAACTCGCGCTCGATCGCCGGCAAGCCGAGCGTTCGCAAATCTGCAACTGTTCGAACACCCCGGGATTCAAGCACGGCCTGCGTTTTTGGCCCCAGTGTGTAAAGCACACCCACTTTCATTGGACCCAGAATTTCAATGGCGCGCGATTGCTCGATCACCGCGAGGCCATCGGGTTTTCCCATATCTGATGCGATTTTGGCAAGCGATCTGTTGGCGCCCAGTCCTACGGAGCATGGCAAGTTCACGCGTTTTCGAACCAGTTGCTTGATCTCTCTGGCAATCTCTTTCGCTGTTTCAAACTGCACTGCTTCGGTCGCATCACGTGAACATCCATGCAAGTGCAACACCCCTGAGAGGTCTGCAAACGCCTCATCAATACTGACAGGTTGTACCACCGGCGACAATTCACGCACGATCTCCATCACTTTGTCTGAGGCCTCGCCATAGACATCCATGCGAACCGGCTGCACTATTGCCTGCGGACACAGCCGCCGCGCCTGCGCCATTGGCATCGCGCTGCGGCATCCAAAAACACGGGCCTCATAGCTCGCGGTGGTGACCACGCCCCGTTTTCCAGTTCCGCCGCGGCCGCCACCCACAAGGACTGGCTTGCCGCGTAACTGAGGAAAATCGCGTTGTTCGACGGATGCAAAAAACGCATCCATGTCAAGGTGAAGAATGACCCGCGGGGCTGGCATGAAAAACGGTAGCGGCGTGAATTCGCGTGACCCAGCTTGCCTAAGCCGATTTCCGCCTCTTCCCCTATCCTGTACAATGTTGAGGGAAAGCCGAGGTCCAATCTGTCTGACGAAACACCAAACCCCGCCGAAGTGACCATTCTCATAGATGCCGCGTGCGCAGGCGATTCCAGAGCCTCCGCCAAACTGTTGCCTCTGGTCTATGAGCAACTTCGTCGTCTGGCGCAATCGAACATGAACAAAGAGCGTCCGGGGTTGACGCTTCAACCGACGGCGTTGGTGCACGAAGCGTACATGCGGCTGCTGGGTCCGACCGATGGGCCTGAGATTAAGTGGGAATCGCGCGGCCATTTTTTCGCAATGGCGGCACTTGCGATGCGAAGGATCCTGGTCGAGCGTGCGCGGCGAAGAGATCGCATCAAGCATGGCGGAGACCGTGCTCGCGTCGACATGCCGATCGATGCAATCGCGGTCGAATCAGAATCGACCGATCTGCTCGCACTCGATGAGGCACTGAAGAAGCTCGAATTGGAAGACGAGCGTCGATACAACGTGGTGATGCTGCGCTACTTCGCCGGGCTTTCGATCGAAGACACCGCCGCTGCAATGAAGGTGTCGATCGCAACGGTGAAGACAGACTGGGCCATTGCCCGTGTGTGGCTTTATCGCGTCATGCAGGGCGAACGACCGGCAGAGGAAAAGCCATGAGCAGCTCAGACCTGCAGCGCAGAGCTGAGGAGATGTTTGTTCAAGCGGTGGAGATGCCCGCTGGCGAGCGCACGCGGTTTATCAACTTGCAGTGCGCGGGCGACGATGAGTTGCATGCCGAAGTTCGCCTCCTATTGAAGTTCGCGAACGACACCGGCGACAAGTTCCTGAACCCCGCCGAGATCAGAGAGTTGACTATCGCTGGTACGGGAATCGTTGAACCGATGCCCGACGAACCGCGGCTGCCCACGGGAACCAAGCTCGGCGGGTACACAATCCGCGGCGTGCTGGGCGCGGGTGGCATGGGAATGGTGTACCTTGCGGAGCAAGAACGACCCAAACGCACGGTGGCCCTGAAAGTAATCCGTCGCGGCATGGGAACCAGCGGTATTTTGCGGCGATTTGAGCACGAAGCGGAAGTCCTCGGGCGGCTGCATCATCCGGGCATTGCGCAGATTTATGAAGCAGGCACTGCCATAGTGAACGACCTCAAGCAGCCGTTCATTTCAATGGAGTATGTGAAAGGCCCGACTCTCACTGCATATGCGAAAGAGAAATCGCTCAGCACACGCGATCGACTGGGGCTGCTTGCGGATGTGTGCGATGCGGTGCATCACGCGCATCAGCGAGGCATCATTCATCGCGATCTCAAGCCCGCCAACATCCTTGTGAACGAAGTCGGGCAACCCAAGATCCTGGATTTTGGTGTTGCTCGCGCCATGCACAATGACATCCGTGTCACGACCATGCGCACCAGCGTGGGGCAGTTGATTGGAACTCTTGCATACATGAGTCCCGAGCAGGTAGTGGGGGAGCCAGCGGAAATTGATACTCGCAGCGATGTCTATTCACTCGGCGTGATTTTGTATGAACTGCTTGCAGAGAAACTGCCGCATGACTTGGCGAGTTGTTCATTGCCCGAAGCCGCACGAACGATTCGACAGGATCCGCCGCGGAAATTGAGCGTTGTCAGTAAGCTGTTTCGCGGCGAGATAGAGATCATCGCGTCTAAGGCGCTGGACAAAGAGAAGACGCGGCGGTATCAGTCGGCGGCCGAGTTGGGCCAGGATATCCGGCGTTACCTGGCGGGCGATCCGATTCATGCAAGGCAGGATTCCGCCATGTATGTCCTGCGAAAGCAGTTCAAGCGGCACAAATGGTCATTTGCCGCGGCGGTTGTTGCAATTCTCTGTCTCGTCGGTTTCTCAATCTATGCCGGGATCAGCGAACGTCAACAACGAGCGTTGGCGAGTGATGCAAAGTCCGCACGAATCGAAGCAGTGCAGGAACGCGACAAAGCGACCGCCGCAAATGCAAAGCTCGAAGAAGCATTGCTCGAAGCGGGGATTGACCGGGGGCAGTTGGAGGCTGCGGTTGGGAACCTGCCGCTGGCAGAAAACCACCTCTGGACCGCGTATTTCAAAAATCCGCTCTCACAGCGCATGCGATGGGCACTCTGGGATCTGCACAAGCGAACGCCGATGCTCTGGACACAATCGTGCGAATCAGGAGCCGCATCTGGAGTGGTTACTCCAGATGGAACGCGCGTGCTCCTGGGGCTGCGTGGTGGCGTGATTGTGATGTACGAGACGGTCAGCGGCCGGGAAATAGGCCGCGTAAAGGGATTGAAAGGCACCATCAATACGCTTGAAGTGACGGCGGACTCGCGCTGGGTTTTCGCAGGAATGACCAACGGTCGAGCTGCACTGCTGGACCTGAACGATCCTGCAGGAAATGTGATTGATCTTGGAGATAAGCCGATCCACGAAGGGAGTGTTTTTGCCGCAAGATTTGATGCTTCGGGCAAGGTGCTGGTCACCGGCGGCGGCGACAAAATGGTTCGACTGTGGGATGTGCAGACTCGACAATTGCTCAAAGAATGGGATAGCGGAGTAGCCGCGATTGGAGCAATTGCGATAAACGATGCAGGAGATCAGATTGCTACCGGTCCGCGTTTGCTGAACGAGGGAGTGAGCGTTCGGGTATGGCGACTCTCTGACTCTGTGCTTCTTCGCGAACTGAGCTGGCCCCAGGTGCGAGCAGTTGCCAGCATGAGCTTTACATTGCAAGACAAAGCGCTTCTGCTCTGTGCTCGCGATGGAGTTGCTGCTCGCGCTGACATAGCGACCGGCGCAATCACGCCGTTGTCAATTGTCAGCAACGGCGGATTTGTTCCCCCTCAGAAATCCCGCGACAGCAATCGTCTGATGGTTGGAGGTGGAGAGAGCATACATCTGGTGACCGATGATCTGAAATTGCCGCCGCAGATATTGGGCAGATTTCGCGGCGGATTGGTGACCGCCGGATGGGTCAACGCTTCCTCGATCATTGTCGCGACACTCGACGGCGCGATTCGACTTGTCGATGTCACGCCTCAGCGAGGGGTGAAAACTTTGGCCGCCTTTCGGTCATGGGTGTTTAGTGTCCAATTCTCTCCGGACGGTCAACGGATGGCAGTGGCAGGAGACGGCGAAGTGCATGTTGTTCGGGCCGACACACTAGAAACAGTCTTTCGAATCAAAACAACAGAATTCGCCAAGAACATCGGGCGAGCACGTTCTGTCTGCTATTCCTGGGATTCCAAAACGATCTTCGCCGGATGCGCCGATGGTTCGATTCGTATCATGGATGCAACTAGTGGCAGCGTGCTTGGTTCATTGCTCTCAAAATCTGGCGAGGTGTATTCACTGGCACTATCGCCTGATGACAACACGATTGCTGTGGGGCATGCCTCTGGCCTGATCGAACTGTGGGACATAAAAACCGCGACGCTTACAAGGACTCTGGCAAAGCAGGCACGTCGTATCGAAGGACTCTCGTTCTCCAAAGATGGCTTGCGACTTGTGTCCTCTGGTCCCTCCAGCGCAGCGCAGGTGTGGGATGTTGCCACCGGAGAGCCACGCGAAAAACTCGTAACGTCTGGGGACAGTTGGAACGTCGCATTCAATCCGGCAAATGACTTGATCTTTGCGACGACCTATGAAGGAACGATCGATGTTTTCAACGCAGCGACCGGGGAACTTGTGGAATCCATGGTCGGTCACGGACGATTGATTCCTGGATTAGCTTTCTCCAGCGATGGAAAATACTTCGCCACCTGCGGCGAAGATGGAACCGTGAAGCTCTGGGATGCCCAGACTAGAAGAGTGCTTGTCTCATTTGCAGAAAATGACGGATACTCGCTTGTGGGACTCGCATTCGACCCTTCAAATCGCTATCTTGCAACCACCGCCTCGCGACAACTCTGCATGATCTATGACCTGCACGCAATGAATGACTGCATCAAAGGCAATGTGGAGTATCAGCGCCAACGATTGAAACTCGCGCCCGCTTCGAGTCCTGAGTAGATCGAATTGGGAGTAGTTCTGCGAGTCGCTCTCTTCGATTTGCCCGCGGCCTATCGCAAGCAGCCTAGTCGATCGATCGCTATCCGCTTACTGTCTAGAAGCACATCGGAGGTACCTGTTGGAGACGCGATTTCAGATTCCCAAGATTCGGCTGCGCGAAGCACATTGCCACCTTCCAAGCCTGGGTCGCTCATTGTCGCAATTAGATGTTGCACAAGTCGCTTCGAAAGAAGAACTACTCGGTCGGCTCGCAGAGTCGGCACAGAAACTCCCGAGCGATGCATGGCTGATTGCAATCGGCATGCGTGTTGAGGCTTGGGAAAAACCCCAGTGGCCATCACGCATCGAACTCGACGCCATCTCCGCCGGGCATCCCTGCATCGTGCGCGGGTTCGATTTTCACTCACTCGTCGCAAATTCCGCGGCTTTGGCGGCGGCCAAAGTAAGTGAATCCACTTCCGACCCCGCAGCCGGAATGTACCGCCGCGATGACGATGGAAAACTCTCGGGAGTGTGTCTGGAGGCCGCCGCCAACCATGTCTGGAGTGCAGTTCCAGAACCAAGCGAAATCGAGCGTGAGAATCACATTCGCGCTGGATTGAAACACCTGGCCGCATTCGGCTTCACTGAAATCGATGACCTCTTGTCCCCGCCGTGGCTGGGCGCGATGCTGGCGAAAATGAGCGATTCCGGTGAGTTGCACATAAAGGTACGGCTGTTCCCGCCAGTGGCTGAATTGGGCGAATCGGTAAAACACGCGAAAAAGTGGGGCCGCGAAAATGTCAATCTCGCGGGAGGAAAGCTCTTTGCAGATGGCTCACTAAACGCGCGGACTGCGTGGATGCTGGAGCCTTACGCAGATGGGCACAAGGGTCAAGAGTGTGGCCTGCCAAACTGGAGTGCGGACCAACTGGTTGATGCAGTGAAGGAGTGCGAGCGATTTGATCTGCCCCTGGCGACCCATGCCATCGGAGATCGCGCAGTGCGAGAGGTTCTAAATGCGATCGAGCGTGGAAGCACCAAGTCCAGCATCCGCCATCGGATCGAGCATTGCGAAGTGATGAGTAGTGAAGATGTGCCGCGATTTGCGAAGATGGGTGTTATCGCAAGTGTGCAACCATGTCACTTGTTGTACGACATCGAAGTTCTGCGGCGGGCCGCGCCGGATCGCCTGGGGCGTGTCTTGCCATTGCGAAAGTTGATCGATAGCGGCTGCAGGCCCGGTGAATTGCTGATCTTTGGCTCTGATGTGCCCATTGTGCCCGCAGATCCGCGCGATTCCATTCAGGCGGCAGTCTTTCGGCGGCGAATCGGCATGCAGGAAAGTGATGCCATCGGGATGGATCAGGCGATTTCAGAGGCCGAGGCCTGGAGGTGTTTTGCGACTTGAGCAAATCGCGCTGTGCTAAACCCCGGTATGATTGCCCCTCACATTGGAGATCGAAATGAGTCCAAAAATCCTCGTTCCTGTAATTATCGGAATTCTTGTTGCCATTGGATTGGTCGCGGTCGGCCTTTGGGCCAAATCTTCTGCTCCAGATGGAGCAAACGCTGGTACCGCGTTGTATGTCACCGGCAGCGTCGCTGGCGTGCTCGCACTCCTTGCAATTGCAACTGCCGCAGCGCCTGCTGGCGCGAGGACCACGGTTGCCATTTCATCGCTCGTTTGCCTCGTCGCCGCGGGCGCGATCGGCGGACGAATCTACCCAACGGTCAAAGGCCAGGAACGTTATGTTGTGGCAAAAGAACAATGGGATCGCGCAATCGCTGAAAAAAAGCGGCCCGATACTCCGGGCGCCATGGAAGCCTTCTTGAAAGAAGCTGATCCAGAAGGCAACGGCCAGACTCACGACAAGCAGTATCTGGTAAGCGCGCTCAGCGCAGGCTGCGGTGTCGCGCTGCTGGGCGCATTGCTCCTGCTCGCTACTCGCCCAAAAGCGGAATGATCTGATCGTCCATTCAGTGAGAAAGTATTGCGTTCGCAACTGCTATTTCGTCGCGTACGAATTGGTAGCGTGTGGCTTTGGGCACGCGCGAAACAACGGCAAAAAGCGATTGGTACGCAGCGTCGCTGAGACGAAGAGATAGGAATGAGTAAGGCAGAGTTGTTGGGGTTTAGGCCCCGCTTCTTGACTTATCCTGTCCATCCTGTATATCCATGTTAATACTTCTTCTGTCTTTCTCACTCCGGCATTCATCGTGACCATCGTGTTTATCTGATGTTAAAAAGCTTCGTGCCTTTCTTGGCCTCTCATCGCCCCACATTAATCGTGCTCGGATTAGAAGTCCCATTTGGCGGCACACTCCCCGCCTTTTTCCCACCAGTTCCGCCAGCAATCCCCAGCGTCGCGATCTTCATCGTCTGTTCCTGAATCGCAAGCTCGCGATCAAACACATCGTTCACCATCCGCTTCAACCGTCCATATTCCCCGACATTCACCCCAGGCCCAAAGTAAATCGTCGGCTCATCGTTTTTTGATATCAGGCTCCATCGCCCCGAACACCCACGCATAAACGTGACAAACGCTGTTGCATGTTTGGCATATTGAGTGTCAAGTTCTCGCAGCTGAATCGCTGCCGCCAGTCGTTCATCGACCTGCACTTTGTTGACCAGCGGATAGACCAGGTCTGGCGCAAGTCCGCTCGCTAGCAGGTCTTCTCGCAGTCGCTGCGGCAGCAGTTTCAGTGCCGCCAATTCCGCGCCTGCTGTTGAGTCCAGCGCTTTGAGTTCTTCCAGTCTCGCATCGCAGTCTTTCTTGGTCTTCACTGCCGCGCCCGTCAACCCGGTGGCGTGGAGCTTGGTCACCGCCTCCAGGTGCCGATCGATCAGAGTTGCAAGTTCCTTCATCGCCGGTTCGCAGCCTCTGATCAGTTTCGCCAGCAGTTCACCTTCGTTTTCAAACCTCAGTCGCTCCGCGATGACCATCGGAGAATCACCCACATACACCCAGCGTGCGCAACTGCTCTTTTCAACCGTTCGTTGAAGTTGCATCGCCAGCAGTTTCGCGACTTGTTCCGTGGCGGCGTTCGCTTCAACTTGATCGCGCTCCACGAAACTTTGATTCATCATGCCGACCATTGTGACGCTCACAATCGATGCGACCAGCAGCCCAGCCGATGCCCCAATCGAAAGTGCTTTCTTCGACTTTCCGCTCGCGCTGTAGGCAATTCCTCCAACGATGGTCGCCAGCACAACTCCACCAATCACACATGCAGCCGCGATTGCAAACAACGCGCCCCTGTGCGCATCAAAAAGCAACGGCACCAGCAGCGTCAGCACCAACACCCCGGCGGCAACATAGACAAGTACACGAATGCCCGGCAATTCTGGCAACGGCTCTTCGTCGTCAGTTTCCGGATCTTCTACCACAACACGACGAGTGCGAGTCTGGGTCGGCATGGCAATATCATACCATGTCCTGCGAATCGTGCTTGGGCGCTAATGTATGTCTTTTCCCAGTGCCTAGTGCCCAATGCCTAGTGCCTGTACTGTCGAGAGCGACTCACTTGAGCTGACCCCTACCTCAACCCATAATCCTTCAACTTCCGATACAAAGTCCGCTCACCTAAGCCCAGCATCTCCGCCGCCTGCTCGCGGTTTCCGCCCGTCAGCCGCAACGTTTCACGAATCGCTCGCTTCTCAATCTGCTCAAGCGTGGTCCCGGCCAGGCTGCCCGCAACTCCCATCCCGGCAGTTTCCACAGTTTCATCATCGTTAATGCGGACTTCATCGGGAATATGCCGCAGATCAAGCTTGTTTGCAAGCCCCCCCGCTCCATTGACCTCGCCCATCGCGACCACGACCATGTTTTCAACAACGTTCAGCAACTGCCGCACGTTGCCCGGCCACGAATAGCTCGTCAGCCGCATCAGCGCCGGATCGGTAATGTCTGGGACCGCTGTTGATGCCAACGTCTTTCCATTTGCCTTCGCCATGCTCTCCGCTGCACGAACAATCGCGTGCCGCACAATCCGCGGAATATCTTCGCGCCGCTCCCGCAATGGCGGCAACCGTACTTCCGCACCCTTGATGCGGAAATACAAATCGTTCCTGAACTCCTTGACATCGATCATTTTCTTCAGGTCTTTGTTGGTCGCACTCACCAGCCGCACGTCGACCTTGCGTGGATCGTTCGATCCCAGCCTCACAACCTCGCCAGTTTCCAGCACCCGGAGCAGCTTGGCCTGCATAGATAGCGGCATATCTCCGATCTCATCCAAAAACAGCGTCCCGCCGCTTGCATATTCAAACACGCCTTCGCGGTCTTTTTCAGCCCCGGTAAACGCACCACGCACGTGACCAAACAGCTGATCCTCAAGCAAATTCTCTGCTTCCGCGGCACAGTTCAAAGCCACAAACCGCTTGGCAGCCCGCCCGCTGTTCTTATGCACCGCCAGCGCAATCAACTCTTTCCCAGTTCCAGATTCGCCCGTGATAAGCACCCGCTGCGGACTCGCCGCCACGCTCTTGACCGTTCGCAAAATCTGCCGCATGGGCTCTGAGCCAGCGATGATTCCTTCAAACCCTTCATGCTGAACAAGCTCCGATAGCTGTCCACTCTCGTGGCGAAGCAGTACGGTCTGCGCCGCTTTGTTCACCAACTCGCGAAACACCGAAAGATCGAGCGGCTTCTCAATAAAGTCATACGCCCCTTCTTTGAACGCCGCCCGCGCAGTCGGCACATCGGCATGGGCAGTGACCATGATCGTTTCCGCCGCGGGCTGAAACGATTTCGCTGATCGCAGAACCTTCAGCCCCGCATCAGCTCCATCAGGTGCAATCCCCTCAAACCCCCCGGAATTGGGCATGCGCAGATCGGTAATGATCACATCAAACGCGCCATGCTTGAGTTCATCAACCGCCTTGGGCACACTGTGGACGATGGTGCACACATGGCCGGGCTTGCGCAGTGCTTCCGCCATCACTTCTGCGTGATCTACTTCATCTTCAACAATCAAGACCTGCGCGCGGGCGTCAGAACCAGATGCTGCTTCAATCGAACGTTCGGGCATGAGTAATGATAGGTTCTTAACAACAGCATGCTCAGAGTTTTCGCCCCCTGGGCGCTCCGTAGTTGCGAGTGGCTTCAGCCACTTGCGGGCATAGGCAATGATAGGTTCTTGACACCAGCATGCTCAAAGTTCTCATCACTGTGCGCTCGGTGGTGCTTTCGCCCCTTGGGCGCTCGGTCGTTGCGAGTGGCTTCAGCCACTCGAAGGTGTTTCTTTGATGCTTCGGCCCCTTGGGCCGACGATCGGATACTCTGTCAACATGCCCCGCTCATGGACCCAGAACTACTACCACATCGTTTTCAGCACCAAACGTCGCGAGCAGACAGTCTCTCCCGAGATCGAGTCGCGGCTGTACCCGTTCATCGGCGGCATCCTGAATGATCTCCGATGCACCACACTAGGCATTAACGGGATGCCCGATCATCTGCACGCGCTGGTTCGTTACCCGCCGGACCTCAGCCATTCCGACATGCTTCAGAACGTCAAAGGCAGGTCCTCGCGATGGCTGGGTGAGACGTTTCCGCGCTCGTCGTGGCGCGGCTGGCAGGAGGGTTTCGGCGGATTCACGGTGAGCCGTTCACTGGTGCCGCGCGTGGAGGAGTACATCCTTCGGCAGAAGGAGCACCATTTGCGGCAAACTTACGAACAAGAGGTCATCGAATTGCACCGGCTGCACGACATGGAGTTCATCGCCGAGGATGTACTTGATTGAAGATGGTACGTTGGCGCTGAATGGCCGGCCCAAAGGGCCGAAGATCCAAAGGAACACGTGCAAGTGGCTGAAGCCACTCGCAACTACCAAGCGCCCCGGGGGCGAAAGCAAGTAGACTCAAGCCAACGTAGCCATCACAATGATCTTTCGCTGAATATTCGAAAGCGCAGCCTGTGCTGCCTGCCTTTCTTGCACCCATCGCCCCTTGGCGGCCGACGTTAGCACGGTAGCCGCATACACATCGCACTCCAGATCCCGATGGGTCAACTGATGTTGAAGCGATCCAACTCTTCGAATCTCAACCCCTTCGCCGCACACATCGGTCGCAAACGCCCGCACTTTCGATATCCCTGCGCGAGCCTTAGTTTCAAGAGTGGGCGCTTCCTCAAGTCCTGCAAATAGCCCCTGTGCAGGTCGGGTCCGAAGCAATATCCGTCCCTTGCGATCACGAATCACCACCGTCGCCCAATACACCTTCACCCGTTTCTTCATCGCTTTAGGCGCTGGAATCGTGCCGACTAGATCATCTGCAAACGCCTTGCAACATTCCCGCACCGGACACTCATCGCAACGCGGCGCCATCGGTGTGCACACCGTCGCACCAAGTTCCATCAACCCTTCATTCCACGCTCCGGCCCGCCGCGGATCTGGAAGTGCTGCTACGAGTTCTCGGGCCTTTTCCCACGCCCACGTATCGCTCTCTTTGTCGCCGAGCTTTCCCGGCCGCGCTGAAATGCGAAGCAGAACTCTGGTCACATTTCCATCAACCAAGGGCGTCGCATGTCCAAAAGCCAGCGACGAAATCGCGCCGGCGGTATACCTCCCAATTCCCGGAATCGTCAAAAGCGATTCAACAGGTCCGGGTAACGTGCCGCCAAAATCGCTCTGAACTTTCTTCGCCGCCGCGTGCAGCATTCGCGCCCTTCGGTAATATCCAAGTCCGGACCAGGCCGCCAAAACCGCAGATTCCGGCGCATGTGCCAGTGCCGAAATAGTTGGAAATCGCCGCAGAAAAGGCTCAAATTTCTCGAGTACGCGCGAGACCTGTGTCTGCTGGAGCATGAGCTCCGACACCAGCGTGACATACGGATCGCGCTTTCCTGCTTTGCCACTTCGTCGCCAGGGCAAGTCGCGGGCATTGGTCTCAAACCAATTCAGTAATCGGCGGATCAGTTCCCGATCCAACCGTGCCCGTTTGTTCGCGGCTTGTTCAGAGCGCCTGGGCAAAAATCGCCTCAATCTGCGG
>SXOY01000169.1 GCA_005776545.1 Planctomycetia bacterium
CACAGCCTTGAGCGTCGCCGGCAACAACTCGCCCAGCAACTCCGCCGCACTGGGGCTGAATTCGTACTGCACACTGGTTTTCTTCTCTTCGACCTTTTTGCCAACTGCAATCGCTGAAGGATCAAACGGCAAAAGCTGCAAACTCGTTGGCACCTGCTTGGAAGTTGAAACCCACTTCATATACACAACTCGCACCGTCGAGAACTCGCCCGCAGCGTAACGCCTGATGTAATCTTCCGCCAACGCCTGAATCACCTCAAACTTGGGCTTGTCGCCAAAGTGCGTGTGATGCGTCGCAACTTCAATTTTATTGAACTTCAGCCACGCTGCGCCCTTCTTACCCACCAGCTCAATCAGGCCGCCGCGAACTGAGGCATCTTCCTTCATCAAACCCGCAAACGTCCTGAGCACCGACCCGTTGTACGGACCCGCCAGGCCGCGATCCGAAGTAATTAAAAGCGTCAGCGCCTTGCCCTTGGGGTTACCCGGCTTGAGCAATGGGTGATCCACCTCGCCCGCCGCAGACTGAAGCTCGCTGACCAGTTCAAACAACGCCTCTGTATATGGCTTCAACGCCGTCGCCGCCTGCAGGGCGCGAGCAAACTTCGATGTCGCAATCATCTGCAACGTCTTCGTAATTCTCTTAGTGTTGTTCGCGGCGATGATCCGCCGTTTGAGTTGCCGTGTCTTTGCCATAGGGTCGAGAGGATAGGTGCGTTGGCCTGAAACTGCAATGCGGCAGGGCATTAGGTAACAGCGCGAAACCTCTTGTTATCGGACCTTATGCTTCGCCCATCCCCGCACGCAACCGTTCCAACGCCGGATGCTTCATCTGCTTTTTCTCCCACAGTTTTGCCATAACGATGGGGGGAACCATGGCTTTGAGTGCCGCCATGTCCGCCCCCATCGCCGTAATCTGCCGAATCAGACTCGAACTCGTATACGCAAAACTCGTCCCCGCAACCACAAACGCCGTCTCCAAATCCGCAACCTCTCGATTCGTCACTGCCGACTGCACCTCATATTGCAGGTCATTCAAATTCCGCACGCCACGAAGCAGCGCCGAGGCCTTAAGACTCCGAGCGAAATCCACAGTCAACCCTTCGAACGACTCTACTCGCACCGGGGCATCTTCTGGCCGCTCTTTCACAAGTTCCGCCACCAGCACCCGTGCCATCTCAACACGTTCATCCGACGTGAAAAGCGAATCCTTCCCCGGATTCCGCCCCACTGCTACAACCAGTTCATCAAACAGTCGTCGCCCGCGCTTGATCACATCTAGGTGCCCGTAGGTGATGGGATCAAAGGAGCCGGGGTAGATCGCCAGGTGTCGTGCCATGTTCTAAGTGTATCTGAAACACACAAGCAAGTCGGATCAACTCATTTCTTCCGATCCGGCAGACACGCGAGCACGATCAGTCCTATGAACGACAAAAATCCCATGAGTCCCCACGCCATGTGATGGCCTTTTGCCGCGGCATACCAGGCTAATCCCCACATAAGCAGCGCGGTTCCTCCAAGGATGATGAGGAATCCCGCAACAAACATCACGACTGATGGGGATTCAGCCCGTTCTCCGCCGCCGACCATTATTACCTGGCCCACGATCTGCAAAACAATCCCTGGAACCCCGAACATCAGACTTTTGCGATTCATCGCTGCATCCATCAATCACTCCTTTGCATACGTGAACTCGACGCCCTCAACACCCCCGACTGAACGCATCCACGAAATCCAGATAGTCGAAGAAATCTACCACGCTATCGCGGTTGAAATCCGCCTCAGGCTGCAGCGCACTAAACGTGTCCACAAAATCCAGATAATCAAAGAAGTCGAGTGAGCCATCCTCATTAAAATCCGCATCACACGGTGATGGCACCATCGCTGCAGCAAATGTCCCATCGGTTGCCCCCGGTTTGAACAACCCAAGAAACACCTGCCCGCTCATTGGTGGGCGACTGCTGTCAAAGCGGAAGTTGTAGAGCGTTCCCCAGCGAATTGCGTTTGCACTTGCGTTGGTTGCGAACGATTCGGTGGTCCAGACCAGTGAATCTGCTGCGTGTTGTGCGGGCCAATCTGTGCCGCTGAAATTCACGTTTCCCGGCCCATCACCATCGCGATAGTCGATGTCATGAAAACCCATGTTGGCGAAAGTAGATGCGGCTGAGAACGGCACCGTGAATGAACCGCAGGATCGATCGGATGTGAGATTGTAAATTGCGTATTCGTATCGAAACTGCCCGTTGCCAAGATCGCTCGCGTGTGAAGCAACAACAAAACGACCATCGCCGGGGACATCAACGTTGGTCAGTGTCACCGCAGGTTGCACCGACTGCCACGCTGCAATTGCGGGATGGGCGATTGCGTTTGGACCGCTGATACTGAAATTCCACGCCGTTCCCGCCCCCGAAACCTGAACCTGTCGCCAACTTGCATTGCTGGCACCGTTGCCCGCCGCCGCTTCATCAGGCGCAATCGATAGTACTTCTGCGAAGTACCGCACCGAAGAAGTGCTTGGTTCAAGGTCGCTCATGTTGATCTGCAATCGTCGAGCGGCGCCACCGGTGAAATTCGGATTTGCCGGTGGGTAGGGAAACACACCATTGGCGGCGTTAATCTGCCACCTCGGCCCAAGTCCATTTTGAGCTGCGATAGACGTGGCACTATGCGCGTTGGCGCAATGCGAACCCAGATGTGTGCCATCACCCCCGACGCAATCGGTGCAACAGAGCTGCCCATTGAGCGGAAAAAACTCGTGAAACACCCAGGACTGGCCAATCTGTTCGATGCGAGACTGCCCGCCATTGATGGTGAGCTTGTAAAGATTTTGAGTAGTCACAGGATGTTGAGGCAAGGCCGTAATGCAGGTAACAGCCGCGGTTCCAATATTGCATTGAGTGAACCCAAATGTGACAATTTCGATGTTCCCGACACTTGAGTAATTAAAAACGCTTGATGAAATGTCACCAATCACAATGTCAGGACCAATACCACCAACAGGAACACACTGCGCGAAAGCAACCCCAGCGCGAGCTATCAAGGTGAGAATCATCGCCGCGATGAGTGAATAAGAAGTAGGGATGGGTGGCATAGGAGGAACCTCTGGCATGTTCGTAGTGCAATATACCTGAAAATTGATGACCTGAAAAGTGTAAAAAAAGAAAACTGTCCGAGATTATCGACAGAAATTTCATCTTTGCCCCTTCTACTCGCTCCCCTCTGAAATCTCAAGTTTCAAATTGCCTTCTGATTCCGGTTACCGCGCCCTATGCCCCTTCGTCACTCCATCACTCCTCCATCCCCTACCCTTCCCCGTGCCCGACCTCTTCGCCGAATCTCGCGAAAAATTCGCCCGCAGCATCATGCCCTTGGCGATGCGCATGCGGCCGCGCACCATCGACGAATACGCCGGCCAGCAGCACATCCTGGGCGAAGGCAAACTCCTCCGCCGCATGCTCAAGGCAGATGCCCTCACATCGCTCATCCTCCACGGCCCGCCCGGCACCGGGAAAACCACGCTCGCCGAGCTGGTCGCAAAACACACCAAACGTCAGTTCGTGCGCGAAAACGCCGCGGCCATCGGCGTTGCCCGCATCCGCGAAATCATCCAGGAAGCCGACCGCCTGCTCACCAGCGGCCGCGGCCGAACCATCCTCTTCCTCGATGAAATCCACCGCTTCTCGCGCAGCCAGCAAGATGTCCTGCTCAACGATGTCGAACGCGGCCTCATCACCCTCATCGGCGCCACCACCGAAAACCCCCTCTTCAGCGTCAACTCCGCCCTTGTCAGTCGCAGCACTCTCTTTCGCCTCGAGCCACTGACAGTCGAAGACATCAAGCTCGTCGTCAAGCGTGCCATCGCCGACAGAGAACGCGGCTACGGCAACCTCACCATCAACATCACCGATGATGCTCTCGAAGTCTGGGCAATAAAAAGCGATGGCGACGCCCGCCGCGCCCTCACGGCCCTCGAAGTCGCCGTTCAATCCTGCGATCAATCACAACCCATCACCATCGACAAATCCGCCGCGGAAGTCTCGATCCAGCAAAAAGCGGTCCTCTACTCCGCCGGAGGCGATCAACATTTCGATCTCGCCAGCGCGATGATAAAATCCATCCGCGGCGGCGACCCTCACGCCGCCGTCTACTGGATCGCCCGCATGCTCGAAGGCGGCGAAGACCCCCGATTCATCGCCCGCCGCCTCGCCATCCTCGCCAGCGAAGACATCGGCAACGCCGAACCCCGCGCCATCATGGTCGCTGCCAGTTGCTACGACATCATCGA
>SXOY01000170.1 GCA_005776545.1 Planctomycetia bacterium
ATGAAACGGGCTTCAATCGCGGCGGGATTTCGTTGACGTATTTTTCAAACGCTTCCTGGTTGGACTTTTCTTCGGTAAAGCAAGTCATGTTGATATAGAGCCGGGCGCGAGCTTCAGAGCACGCGGCCTCGAGGTCAGACCGATCAAGGAGCCAACTCTCGAACTCAACTGTTGAAGTAATTGGCCGAGTCAGGAGTGTCTGGAAGAGGGGCTCGAGCTGGGGCCAGCAAGTTGCGTCGAGGGAGGGCGGAACAAAGATTGACATAGTGGGAGCATGGTAGCAAAAAAGAAAAACCCCCGGGCGTTGGCCCGAGGGTTTTTGAAGTCGATCGAGTGAAAAATTACTTGCTTAGATCTTTGATGATCTTCTTCTGTTCATCCAGCCATTTGCGGGCATCTTCCGGGTACATTTGCAGCACACTCAAAGCCATATTGGGATTGTTCCTGAGCATATCTTCGAGCTTTGCAAGTCCTTGCTTGGCTTTGTTCAAGAACTTGAGCCGTTCCTCTCGTGTTGCCGCCCCTTGTGCCGCAGCAACGTTCATGGTGTATTGGCGGTAATACGAGATGAACATGTCTTCATCGCGTTTGGTGTTGTTACGGAAATCGAGGTTCTTTTTCTCTGCTTTGCAGACTGGCCAGAGAATGGCTGGCGTCTTTTGGCCGACCCATTCAATTTCCTTGTATCCCAGAAGTTGGGTCAACTCGTCCAAAGTGTCCGCAGTGCCCTTTGAGAACTTGAATTGAGCGGCGGTCTGAGAATTAAAGGTCAAGATGCGGCGTCCGGCAGTAGGGTTTAAGACATGCTTGCCACTGGAAGTATCCTGGTACCAGGTAACATCGCCAGTCTTTTCATCGATATTCGCCGAGAGAGCGCCTGAGGGAAGCTCGATCTGGAGGTCATTGATGTCCCCGTCATCAGACGAGATCTGCATCGCTCGCATGATTCGTGTGTCGTGGCCGCCGCGATCGGAGATCACTTCCATCAGTGCAAGGACCTGCTCAAGACCCTGGCCAGTCATCGGACGATCAAGACTGCCGGCGAAGCCCGTACATGCGCCGTAGTTTGCCTGCGTAGTAAAGTAGATGTCGTTGAAAGTGTGAGCAGTCATAGCGGCGGCGGAGATTGCAGATTCAATCCACGCGACGCTGTGAAATTTTTTCTTGTACTTATTCTGGATGATATCTGAAAGAGGCTTGATTTCGAGGAGCATGCCGCCACCGGAATAGAAGCGGAAGACCACGATGTCAATTTTTTCCTCTTCCAGCAGAGGAAGAATGCGTTCAAGGATGCCAGCTGTCATATAGACGCCGACCATGTTCTTCCCATCGCGATCACCCATTGTGATAATCGCCCCGCGCGGCACGGCATTAGGATCACGCTGAACCACGGGCTTTTCAGGCTCTTCTGACTTCTGGGCCATTGCGGGAAGTGCGAACGAGAGTGCCAGAATGCTGGCAAGCCCGATCATGCTTGATTTAATTGCTGCAAACAAACTCATACTTCAAACTCCTTTGCTCGAACGGAGATAGAACTGGCGGCTTATTACTTCCTGTCGCGTTGCTGTTGAATATCAATTTGATCGATCAGTGATTGAAGGGTTGCATCGTCTGGCAATTCCAGTTCATTCCGGTAGCCATCATCAAACACTTCCTTCAATTCTTTGTTATTGAGAATCTCCATCATTTTCCGGAGGGTGCTCTTGCGCTTGCCGCGCTGTTGTGTGCGTTCCTCATACGTTGCGCCATCAACCGGAGTGTCGCGAAAATCTTGCATGAGTTTGACAAGTTCTTTTTCTGCTACGACAATTCGACGATCCCATTGATCACAAATCTTCTTTGCAGAGCCAATGTCAAGCCGGTTGCGATCGATGCCCATCTGGAAGAACAGATCTTCTTTGGTATTCGCTGTGCCTTTAGAAATCTTGAGATCAGTACCGATCTTGGATGTGATGTTGAGATAGGCCTTGCCCTTGCCGCGGACCATTTCCGAAAGGGTGTCGGGGCCACGATCGGTCAAGAGCACTTCGTTCGGGCCTTCGGGCATGCGTTCAAAGTATTCGACTTGGTCACCAACAAACTTGTAGCTGAGGACATAGTCAATGACCGCCATGGCGTACATGATCTTGGTGTCATAGCCGCCCTTGATAACCCAGCCTGCGGCGTGCTGAAGACGCAGTGAACGTTGTTTCTCAACAACTGTTCTGTTGCCCTTCATCATGATGTCCAGGCCAAACATGCCGCCGATCATGGCATCTTCGGTCATGTAGATTTCCTTGGTGCATAGAGGCATGAGCGATGCTCCGCCCATGGCCTTGTGAACCCACGTTACCACGCGCGGCGTCTTGGTAAAGTTGCGTTGAATTTCGTCGGTCATTGCAGGAGCAAGTTCTTCGTAACGAAGCAATTCGCTCCAACCCTGAAACGGACTTTCCGGCTCCCATGCTCCATCAAGGCTGAACACAATGGTATCCGCATTTTCTTTCTTTGCATCGGCTGTCAGTTTGCGAATAAGCGTCTGTGTGATATTGCGACCAAACTTACCCTTCAACTCCGCAAAATACACGCGGTGCGGTGCCACTCCATCTTCACCAAGCGCTGGCGTCGCGGCCGCCGAATCGGCTGCTGCGGGCGCCACGGCTGGAGTCTTTGCTGACGCTTCTTCTACCTTCTTTACTTCGACTTTCTTTTCTTCGGGCTTAGTTTCTGGTGTTGGTGTTGAGTTCTCAACCTTGATGACTTCTTCGATATCGCTCATCATGTAGTCAGTGGTGACATCAATGCCGGCGACCTTGCTCTTGAATCGAATGACATCTGCTGTTTGCGCGATGATCTCGCCTACAAGCACGCGGCCATCTTTGAGTTTCAGCTTAGCTTGTTTCGGAGCATCCGCCTTCGTCGCCGCTTTGGTCCCAGTGGTCGGCTCAAGTGCCAACGTTGGGAGTGACAAGAGCATCGCCGAGGCGGCTCCGGCGAGCAGCAATCGAGACAAGCTGGGTAGGGCGCGATTCTTCATGAAACTCTCCAATATGTGGCCGCTATGTTGCCGCCATGTGACCGCTTAGCGGCTGAAAGAAACCAATGCCACCGTTTTGAGCCGGGGAATTCCCAATATCAGAAACGGCGTACCAAAGGGTATCCAACGAACCTGCTAAACACGTTCTAAGACTCTAGACGCATAGTTGCCGCACAAGTTCCACGGCTTCCAATCGGGTCGAAATGCGACATTCCAACTGGGCGTCGTACACCTGCTCGAGAATTGCCTTGAAACGAGGCCCGGGAGCATGTCCCAGTGCTGACAGGTCGTCGCCCGTAATCAGCGGCGGTGGGGCGATGCCACCGGGTGTCGCCTCCAGCTGCGCAATTTGTGCATCAATTGCGATCGAGAGCAATGGGTCCTTGGCGTTCAACAGGGCTAATGCATCAGCAAACCATGGTTTTTGAGCAAATCTCTTACGGTGCGCGATTGAGAGCATGTGCCACGATGTCTGTATCGCGGCAGCACCTTCGATCGCGTTCAAGAACTCCTGGGTTTCATCGTTGCTCAGGCAAAGTGCTGTTCGAAGGTCCGCGGCGGCGAGATGCTGTGGCGATGTGTCGGGACGCTGCCGCTGCTGGAGCATCGCGCGAGGAAGGACCGATAACCGCAAATCAGTTGCCAAAGCGGCGAGGAGGGTCCCGACTCCATTGGAATGAATGGCCCCAAGAGTCGGAAACGCCTCGACCCCCTCCCCAGCACCCGGCATCCATCTGCCCAGCGCGGGACCAATCAAACCGTGTTCCGCGAGCAATCTTGCCGCGAGTACCCGGTTGTCATGCAACAACATCTTCCGAATTTCTTCTCCGACTCGCTCGCGACTGATTCCCGAAAGTTGGCCCGCATGGCGGCGGATCGCATCGCTGGTTGCGGGGTCGATCGAGAGCTTGAATCGAGCAGCAAAGCGAATGGCTCGGAGAATTCGTAAATCGTCTTCCTTGAACCTCTCATCAGGATCGCCAACAGCGCGGAGCACTTTGGCTTTGATATCGACAAGCCCGTTGACGTAGTCGATGACCTGACCTTTGGAGGAACTGAGTGGATCAAGAAAGAGCGCATTGACCGTGAAATCGCGCCGTGCCGCATCGGTCTGCGGATCGCTGAATGTCACGGTATCCGGGCGCCGTCGATCGGAATATGGCCCATCGGCGCGAAATGTGGCGACCTCAACCATCTGGCCGCGACCCTTGACGATCATGACTCCAAAACGTGCTCCAACCTCTTCAGTTCGCGGGAAAAGTGCCGCAATTCGCTGCGGCGCGGCATCAGTTGCGACATCGAAATCTTTAGGCGCAATTCCAAAAAGCTCATCACGAACGCATCCGCCCGCGAAGTAGGCTATGTGTCCAGCTTCTCGCAACGTTTGAACGATGGAGAGTGCAAAGTCTCGCGGCGAAATGGTCGGGTCTTCACGGTTCATGACGGTTCATTGTGGTCAGGACGACTTAAGGTGATCTCTGGTCTGATCCAAAAACTCTACTGCGCGTCTGAGGTGTGGGATGACGATCGATCCGCCGACGAGCAGAGCGATATCGAATGACTCAAAGAACTCTTCATCGGTTACGCCCGCCTGCGCGCATTGATCAATGTGGTAGGCAATGCAATCGTCACAGCGAAGCACCATGGATGCAACCAGCCCTAGCAATTCCTTAGTCTTCTTATCCAAAGCCCCAGGTTCGTAACACGCAGAGTCAAGGCGGAAGAAGCGCTTGGTGTTGAGCGTGGCTACGGCACGACCCGTTTGGGGTGTTTCGGCGCCAGAACCGAGGATTCTCGCATTCATTCGATCACGATAGAGCTTGAATTCTTCGTAACGGCTCATGGCTTGAATTGTCCTTTATATGGCGTGAGGAGCACTGGAAATCCTACGTTGGAACCTAATGGGTAGTTGAGGCATCTAATATCTACAAGATTATGAGTGCGAGTGGGCATGTGAGGCGAACCGAGCGTGCAAACCGTACGAATAGATGCTACAAGAAGGAGGTGTATCATGGATAAGAGTCAAACAGCTTCCAAGTCGCACCTCAATGCTACGCTGCGATGGCTGGACTTGACCGTCGCACTAGTCATGGTGCAGCGGAGCCTGCCGCTGGAAAAATCGTACCGCAGGTCAATTGTCGAAGACCGCCTCGCCCGCTGGCGGGGCAATCGCAAAGCGGATTGGAAACCAACCGGCCACGATCTGGATCAATTGGTCGAAGCCACAACGCGATGGGCATTTGATGAAATGCAACTCCCGGTGTTTGCACCAGCAAACGCTGAATGAGCGTCCGTACAACTGAACCTCCGAGCGAAGCCTGCGGCAAATTGTGTCGCAGGCTTCGTTGTTTTTTTGATGCCTACCTTCAAGAACGATGCGAACACTTGGAATTGATCCTGGGCTTCGATTGACCGGGTATGCCTGCCTGGAAGGGCGAGGCACGTTGCCACGCATCGTGGAAGCAGGAGTCTTCCGACTCAACGACGCAGGTGAAAAAGCTGGCGCAGAATCGGTCTCGGCAAGGCTTGTCGAACTCGACCGTGATTTTCGCGAATTGCTTGATCGTGTGAAGCCCGGAGTTGTCGCTGTTGAATCCCTCTTTGCACACTACAAGCACCCGGCAACCGCAATTGTCATGGGCCATGCGCGCGGTGTGATCCTGGTCGCGATCCGCCAGGCCCAAATCCCGCTGCTTGAGTTCAAACCCAATGAGGTAAAAAAATCGCTCACCGCGCACGGACACGCCGGCAAGGGGCAGATGCAGCGGGCTGTGCAGGCAGTCTTCAATTTACCCCAGTTGCCATCGCCACCAGATGTGGCAGATGCGATAGCGATTAGTTTGTGTGCGTGGCGGCGACGAAGCAATGCCGTGCTGCGGCTTTGAACATTGCGTCACAGAACGCGGTTATACTCAACACATGACGATGCCACGCAAATCGATCGGACTAATCGCGCTGCTCTCTGCGGGGTTCGTCTCGCAACTCGGTGGCTGCACAAGCTCCGGCCAATTCGTCGGTGCGACAAGTTCGCCCGAACAGACTTTGACAAATTTCCACGATGCCGCCGCAAAAGCTGATGAAGTTCGATATTTCGATTTGTTCGCAAAAGGCGGCAGCGTTTTTCTAGGGACTGATGCAACTGAACGATGGGAGCTTGATGCCTTCCGTCAATTCGCACATCCCTATTTCTCACAAGGCAAAGGTTGGACGTACACATTGGTCGCGGGCACTCGCAAAATAAGCTATGTACGCGGCACCAACGTGGCGTACTTTGATGAATTGCTTCAGAATGTCAAGCTGGGAACCTGCCGCGGAAGCGGAGTGCTGGTGATTGAGAGCGGGCAGTGGAAGGTAGCACAATACAACCTGTCGATTCCAGTTCCAAATGACAAAGCCGAATCAGTAGTGAGGCAGATTCAAGGAAACAGCCAGACGCGATGACGCTCCTCGATCGCTACATCATCCGCCAGTATTTGAGCAACGTGATCACGCTATTTGCGATCCTGTTCGCGTTTGCGGTCGCGATCGATGTCTCATTGAACTTCGGTGATTTTTGGAAATTGGCGACCGAATCACTCAAAGCAGCGGGGAACGATAATCCGAAACTCGTTGAAGAAGCTCGTACCGCACTCTATCTCGTTTTTGATTTCTGGTGGCCCAATCTACTTCGACTCTTTAATTTCATGCTTGGATTGGTCACGGTAGGGGCGATGGGCTTCACGCTTACGCAGCTTGTGCGCAATCGAGAACTTGTGTCGATGCTCGCCGGTGGGATCAGCATGAAGCGAATTGGGCGGCCAATTCTCATCGTGGGCGTCTTGCTCGGCACTGTCCAACTTGTCAATCGCGAGTTCGTGCTTCCACGGATCGCGCCGCTGCTGGCACGCGATAGAGAAAGCACCGGGAAAGAAACGCTTGGGTCGAGTGCGGTCCCGCTTACCAGCGATGGTCAGGGGCGGTTGTTCTACGCTCGCAGTTTCGATGCTGACAAAGCAGTGCTTGAAGGTGTCCTTATATATGAGCGGGATGCCAATGGGTCGCTGCTGCGGCGAATTATCGCTGATCGCGGCGTATGGGATGCCGCAACTCAACAGTGGAAACTCGAAAGCGGTCGAGTCGATCGGTCCTTGTTCAGAGGTGCTAACGAAGAAAAGATCGCCGCCGTTGCAACTTCGCTCGATCCAACACAGTTGAAACTGCGACGTTTCGCTGGCTATGCCCAGAGCCTGAGCTTCTGGCAACTCACTCAAATGACGACGCAGCCCGACCTGCTCGATGAGCCAACCCGCAAGCGCATCGCCGAGCTTGACCGAGTTCGTTTCGGCAGGTTCGCGACGGTCCTGTGCAACCTTCTCACGCTTGTCATCGCAATGAGTTTTTATCTTCAGCGTGAGCCAGCAAACATGTTGCGACAATCTCTCAAATGTGCACCAGTTGCCATTGTGTCACTGTTTGGCGGCATCCTGGTCAACAACGTGAGTATTCCTGGCGTTCCCGCCGCACTAGGGGTCTTTCTGCCCTGCCTGATTCTCCTCCCGATCGCGATTGCCGCGGTTCGGAGCATTCGGACGTAAATCCACGCAGAAAAAATGAGAGGGGCCCGCACATCTTTGAGCATGCACGAGTCCCCTCTCGCGTGGCAGGGCAAGTGGTTGCGCATGGCGCTTCCACATGGCAGGAGTGCCGCCAACACGCAGAAATACTTCCAACTCGGTAAAATGTGCAAGATCAAGTATGCGTTCTGGCGGGTATTTCGTGCATAGGGGTGTATTGCCCCATCAAATCCCGTATGCTTGTGGCTATGGCATCCATTGTCTTTTACTTCCAGGTCCATCAGCCCTTCCGCCTGCGGCACTACTCGGTGTTTGATAACGACCATTTTTATTACGACAATCAGAAGAACGGTGACATCGCCCGCAAGGTTGCGGACAAGTGTTATCGCCCAACGACCAAGTTGATGCTCGACCTTGTGAAAAAGCACAAAGGCAATTTCAAAGTGTCATACGCGATCACCGGCGTCGCGCTCGAGCAGTTTGAAATGTTCTGCCCCGATGTGATCGACATGTTCAAGGAACTCGCTCAGACCGGCTGCTGCGAGTTCATTGGTGAGACCTACTACCACTCGCTTTCGTTTATCTATTCCAAACAGGAATTCACTGACCAGGTGAACATGCACACGGCCAAAGTGCAAAAGCTCTTCGGCGTGACGCCAAAGGTGTTCAGAAACACCGAGTTGATTTACAATAACGAACTGGCACACCATGTCGCAGGCATGAAGAACGCGGATGGCAAATCGCGATTCGCGGGAATCCTGTGCGAGGGCGTCGATCGAATCCTGGCGTACCGCTCACCAAACTTTGTCTACATGGCTCCAGGCAATCCCCGCAGCAACGCACTGGGTGAAGACCGCCCGTTTGCGACGCTGTGCAAAAATTACAAGTTGAGCGATGACATCGCATTCCGCTTCAGCAACAAAGGATGGGCCGAATGGCCATTGAGCGCGGAAAAATTCGCCCAGTGGGTGCACCAGATCAACGGCGATGGCTACCTGTGCAACCTCTTCATGGATTACGAGACCTTTGGCGAGCATCAGTGGGCCGATACCGGCATTTTCCAGTTCCTGGAAAAACTCCCCGAAGCGATTTTTGATTACAAGCCCGGCGAGAACCACTTCAATACGCCCAGCGAAGCGATGAAACAGTTCATGCCAGTCGGCGATTACGATGTCCACGATTACATTTCATGGGCAGACACCGAGCGTGATCTCACCGCATGGCGCGGCAACGCCATGCAGAATGCCGCACTCGAAGAATGCTACCGCCTCGAAGGCCCTATCAAGGAAAAAGTGCTCCAGGCAGAAGTGTCCGGCGATGCACACGAATTGACCGAAGCCAAACACCTGCTCGAAGACTGGCGCAAACTCACTACCAGCGATCACTTTTACTACATGTGTACGAAGTACTGGTCCGATGGCGATGTCCACAAATACTTCAGCCCATACGACTCGCCCTACGACAGCTACATCAATTTCATGAATGTGCTGGACAATGTGCGTACACGATTGGCGGCGGGAAAAGTCGGCGTAAAGGTCTAAAAAAAACGCTGGCGACCGTTCTGGTCGCCAGCGAATTGTGTCTGCCCCTTAGGCCGTCTCAACATCCGGCGGCGAACGCGTCGACAAAGTCAAGGTAGTCAAAGAAGTCGATAATGCCATCGCTATTGAAATCTGCTTCAGGAATGGCGGAAGCGAAGCCGTCAACGAAATCAAGGTAGTCGAAGAAATCCACAATGGTGTCATGGTTGAAGTCGGCGAGGCAAGGACTGCTCGGACACTCCGGCGTGGACACAATTCCCGCAAGAAGCCCCGGCGAAGCGATATCAAAGCCGTTAAAGACCGGCGTCATCACGTTGAGTTCGGCAAGGTCGATTCCCTGCACGCTTCCAGCCCAGTTGATGCCACTGTCGTTATCGACGGCGTTGTAGTGTCCTGTCAAAAGCGCAATGCTCCATGCAGTTCCAAAGCCGGGGAGCGAGTTTACAGCATCCGCGGGCCAGCCGTTTGCATCATCAAAGTTCACAATGTCAACGATCGCTCCGTTGCCTTTGCGAAGAGTGAGTATCTCATTGCCACGAGCTGGGTTGTTTGCCAGTCCGCCCAGATTGGGCACTGGCTCGAAATCAGACCATCCTGCCAGGCTGATCACTTTGCAGATATTCCCCCAGGCACTGCGATAATCCGCTTCCGCAGCCGCAGCGTTCAGTGCGCCAATGCGCGGCATGAGTACTGCGACTTGCCCTGCATCGAGCAACGTTCCTGCCGAAATCGTGCCGGTGTGTCCATCCTCATCACGCAGATACCACCCGCTCAGGTCGAGGCTTGCTGTACCCGGGTTGTATATTTCAATCCACTCGGTTCGATTGGGATCGCCAGGATCGCTGTTGGGGTGGAACATGATTTCAGTAATCACCGCCTCTCCTGTAGGTGACTGGTGCGCTGCGGTCCACACGAGTCCAGGGCTTCCCACTGATCCAGTTGCGCGAATGTCTGTAAACCACGCAGTTTGAATGCTGTCATAGCCGCCATCGCTGTGAGACATCGTGCGAACCCAGGAAGCACCAAGGTCATTTGCTGATTTCGTTAATGCAGTCGGCAGCAGCGAAATGCTGGACGTCGTGTCGTTCACCGGCCAGAGGCTTGCTGACGCATATGACGGATTCTCATAGTTGACAACATCGACCGGCTCATTGCCCGCATCTACGAGCGACAGAACTTCTTCGATGGATGTGGCCCGTTGTGCCCGATCTTGCCATGGATTCAAGGCGAACACACGCTTTTGTGGTGCAATGTTCCAGGCAGTACGGAACTGCGTGAGGATATTGGCAGGAACGCCAGGGCCACTGCCGGCGCAGAGCACGATGACTTCGTTGGGCTGCATGATGGTGCCGGCAGGAATCAATCCTGTGCGCGGGTCGGATTCAAGGTCGCGCAATGCCCAGCCGGAAATATCAACGGCAGTAGTCCCGGGGTTGTAGATCTCAACGAACTCCTTGCCAGCATCATCGCCGTTAGGGTCGTACATGATTTCGCTAATCACGATATTCGGTTTGGTCTCAAAGGAATCAAGGATGCCGTTGACATTAGTGTCCCACGCACCACCGGCGCCCGTGCTGCCGCCGTGTGCGTTGATTTCGCAGAAATCGAGTTGGCGATTGGCGTTGCGATCCCTGCGCCAATCAAGTGCGATTTCAGTCAGATCCGGCAGTCCATTAACGTTGCAATCACCTTCGCACATGTCCGGGATGTTGTTGAAGGGATACGAGTCGATTGAAATTCCGTGTACGATATCGACCGCATCATTGCTGGAATTGCCATTGCAATCTGTAAACACAGCGTTTGCAAGCGTGCCGGGTGTCCCCCAGCTGTCCAATCCGGGAAACGCTGGAAGCGCAGTGTTAGCGAGTCGAGAACCCAGTCCGTCTCCCGGTCCGGAAATTCGCCAGGCAGCGCCGTTGTTGTTGTCAATCACACCGGTGGTAAAATCGCGCACGAGTTGTATCGAGCCGCTGTCGTTGCCATCGGGCCACACAGTTTCTGCGGAGTTGTCGCTGCCATATGCCACGCGATCAATGACCACGCGGTCGCGGTTGATCAAATCAAGCGTATCGCCTGTGTTGTCAAGTCCTTCGATCGTGTCGGTCTCAGGCAGTGCATCGCCCGGATAATCCCAGAATGACTCGACGAAAATCACGCGAATACCTGAACCCCACGCGGTGTTCCACGATGTCTGAGTGCAGGTAAATGTCGAACGTCTAGTTGATGGGCTTCCAAGAACGCCGCCACGGCGCGACGCAATCACCGCAACTTCCTGCGGGGCGAGAATGGTGCCGTCAGGAATATCTGCTGTACGTCCGCTGGTTGTTTCAAGGGCCCATTCGGTCAGGTCAATGGCGGCGGCAGTGGGGTTGTAGATCTCAACCCATTCCTGGCCCTCATCCGCCCCGTGTGGGTTGTACATGATCTCAGTGATAACAACCGAACCGGCTTCCTGTGCGCGGCAGGTTGCTGCGAGTCCGGCGGCGATTCCAATTGCCACAATAAGTAAACGGGTCTTCATGATTCGAAACTCCTAAGTATGTGTGTCTATAGGTTGTATTTGAAAACCGTAATTCAGCGAGGACGCCAAGTCTGGCTCGTCGCCAGGTTGCTCCATCGCCGCATGTTGGTGAGTTGCTCTACAGTCAAAAGCTCTGCGTGCGAGTCAAACATGACTGCCGCGGTCTTGTCAAAATGCCGGTAATCGATATGGCCAAAGGTCGTAGTAGGGAGCCGGGCATCAAACCGCGCAGGTGCGTTGAGTGGAATAAACGCCGGGATTGAGTTGGAAGTTGGTGTTGCTTTCCACGGCCCTTCAATTCTGTGAAATCCCGGGACTTTCTGCCCGCCCGTGTCATGCTGAACTCCACGCGAGGATGTAAAAACCATGAGCGTTGAAGGAAACGTCACCTGGTCCAGTTTCTGCACGTAGAACGCGCCCCAGCGCGCGATCGCCGGTGCATGAAACCCGCCCCGGTGCGCATCGCCACCAACAAATGTCGTGTTCATTCCAAAGCTGGGATGCCGCGAAATGACCGCATACCGACCAGAGGAGTCCGTTCGATCAGTGGGCAAACCTGTCACCGAATTGCGAAATGCTCGATCGGTGATCATCGCAGGCAATGCGTAATTGACATATGGCATCAATCGCCACGGATACGGTCGAATCGTCCCCCCGCTTAGCCGACTCTCTTCACTGGCATCGTTCTGATTGTCGTGTACAACAAACCGGTTATTCTCGGCAGCAGCCCAGGACCCGCGCAAGTACCCAGGTAAAAGCCGCGACTGGTTGTCCTGCGAGTACATGGTGAAACTCGCACCAATCTGCCGTATCGCAGAAAGCTCCGCCGTCATCGCCGCGGTTTTTCTTCCACGCGAGAGCGCTGGCAGGAGCATTCCCATCAGCAATGCAATGATCGCGATGACCACCAGAAGTTCGATCAGTGTAAATCCGAACGCTTCTACCCGGGACAGTCGTGGCGTGACCGCCAGAAAACTTTTCGCATCCTCATTGTGTTCACTCTTACACGTTGGCTGCGCAAATTGCACGCCCTTGGGTACATATGAACCCGGCGCAAGTTCAAGATGATCAAGCCAGTACGCATCGTCGTTGCGCTTGCAGATGAAAAACTTCCCGTTGTTCTCTGGGTACTTGCTTCGGTGATACCTCAGATAAATGTGCTCATCATCGACCGCCTGAATCTCAACCTTTCCCGATGCGTGCGACATGGCAAAGCGTGCCCGGCCCGCCAGACCAGATTCCCTGACCAACGCCTCAGAAAAAATCTGCCATCCCCGGACAATCGGAACCTCAAATGGTTCATTTCCCGCAGTAGGGCGGCCCTGAAAGACGTAATACTGCGGCGCTCCCACGTACGAAAGTTCGCGGAACATCTCCGCAAGAACATCGGGATTGTCGTTGATGCCACGGATCATCGGACATTGGCTGATGCAGATCACGCCGCATTCAAGCAACTTCGCAATGCCAGCTCTCGCCTCAGCAGTAAGTTCGCGCGGATGATCAAAGTGACACATAAGGTAGATACGGCGACCTGCCGTTGAAAATGTACGAAAGAGGTTCTGTAGCTCCGGATCATCGAGCACACGGAACGGATTGAACGCTGGCATCTTCGACCCGATGCGAATGATCTTGACGTGCTCAATCTCACGCAGCGCGGTGATGATCTCAGTCAGTCGGCGGGTTCCCATGATCAACGGGTCGCCACCGGTGAGGAGCACATTGGAGACTTCCGGATGCTGACGGATGTACGCAAGACCTGCCGAAATGTCTTTGCTTACCTCCTCGTTGTCATTCATGAACAGGCGTTTTCTAAAGCAATAGCGGCAATACGCCCCACATACCTCGTTGCACAAGAGCAATACAGTGTCTTTGTACTTGTGCTGCACTCCTGGTTCAACCGTCACCGCAGCTTCGTTGCTCGCGTCCAGCTTGCCCCAGTCGTTAAGCTCCTCTTTGCGCGGAATAATGAGCTGACGTATCGGATCCGCTGGGTCCTTCCAGTTGATGAGTTTCAAGTAGTAGTCATTGGCGCGGAAGACATATCGCTCTGACACCTTCTTCAAAAGTTCGCGATCTTCGGGTGAAAGGTCCTGCACCTGATCAACCGAATTTAGATACCGTACCTTCCGTGGTGATGCGGCAGTCTCGACTTGGGTGAGCGAAATTGGGTTATTTTTAAGCATAACAAGACCACTCCATGCCCGGATGGGCTTTGGGTTACTGAGAGCTGAAATTTATCAAGACTGAAAAATCAGGACATCGAATGAGCTGTGGATGGACTTGCCGCTACGAGCGACGAGTTGACGCCGATATTGCGGCGAAGAGTTGATTGAACAATGGTGTCGAGAAGCTCCGGAAAACTAAATCCCGCCTGTCTGGCCGCGAGCACATACGCGCCGCCCCACCCAAGCGATGCCATTGAGTTGATCTCAAGCACGAATGGATTGCCTTCCGGATCAATACGAATGTCTACCCGCGCGTAGTCGCGAAGATGACACGCGTGAAATGTCTTGAGTGAAATATCGCGGAGCTTCGCCGCCAGGGATTCATCAATCGCCGCAGGACAGATCCTCATCGGTTCCTGTTCGCTCTTGTGGAACTTGTCGGCGTGTGTCATCATCCCGTGCGAGCGAGTACCAAAATCTATCTCAACCAGTGGCAGGCAGACACTTGGCGAACTCCCCAGGATCCCCACAGCAACTTCTCGCCCCGCGATGAACTCTTCGACCAGCGCAGTTTGCTGATACTCATTGACAATCGCCATCACGGCGTCGTCAAGTTCGTCCTGTGTCTGCACGAGTCGAAGTCCAAAGCTCGATGATTCGTGACGCGGTTTCACAACCATGGGGTACTTCATATGGCTCACATCGCCGCCGCGGGCCCCGAGTACTGCAAATGCTGGAGTTGGAACTCCCGCCTGCATCATCAGAATCTTGGTCACGACTTTGTCAAGAGCCAGCGCATGCCCGAGTGGGTTCGAACCGGTGTATGGAATGCCCGCCATCTCGAGCATCGCTGGCACATGGGTATAGCGGCAATCGCCTTGAATGCCGTACGACAGATTGAACACCAATCCGCCGGGAATGCCCGTGATCGGATCCGGTGCAAGATATTCCTTCAACCCTGGCAGCATCGTCATGTCGCCTTCAAAAACCGCGACTTCATGTCCGGCCTCGCGAAGTCCATCGATGATGCGCTGCACCGACTGCTTGCCATAGACCTCCGGACTGGGGCGCCCGTACTTGGCAATGATTCCCTGGTTCTCTCGATTTCGTATTACCGCAACTCGCATACATATCTCCCTGGCGTGATCGTTCATGGCGCTGCAACCGCAACTTCTTCCTGAACACTCGTTGATGGTGTTGGAATTGGCTGCTTGTGCCGCGACGATTTTTTCTTCTTCTTTGGTGCTGGGTTCAAAGCTTCGAACAGACGAAGCTTGAAAAACTTCGATATCAGTAGAATCAAGCCGAGCATGACCAGTATCAACTCTGGAAAGTGCATCAGCGCCTGTTGCAGCGGCGTGATTTTCCCACACGCGGCAATAACCATGGCCAGTCCCGCTGTTGCCCCGGTCCGCCACAATGCTACCTTGAAGCCTTCTCTCCGCAACGAAAGCGAAAACGCATCGCCGGTGAGTGTCAGTACCACGATCGGAAAAAACACAACGCGTTCAATGTCCTTGAGTCCAAACGCCAGCCCGACCAACGTCGCGACCACAATCATGCTCGCTACCGCCGCCAGCATCGCGCCCTTGCGTCCGAAATATGGCAGCTTCATTTTTCTCAGCAGCGGGCGTACACCAATGACCACCGCAATCACAAGCCCGAAAAATGTAAGTCCCAAAACCATTCCCGTTGTCATAAAAGCAATCGCAAGCAGCACCGATCGAAATGGCCCCAGTACTCGAATGCCGATCGTGAGACGAGTAAATACCACCAGCAACGCGCCAAGTGGTGCCAGCATCAAATAGTGAGAGCGACCCCGCAACTCCGGCGGCAGTTGCTCAAACGATGCCCAGGTTGCCAGCCAGTCGCCCGCGACCGAACCCGAGAGTTTCAGAGCTGCAATGGCTGCAGGTATTGCGAACAACAACAAAATCGCTGTAGCGTGTGCCCCGCTGATGTGCGCGGCGGTCACTGTCTTTTCAGGTACCGCGACTTCTGTTCGAGTTGTTCTTTCTGGATTGTCCATAAGTACAGATTACACCCAATGCCGATATTTCCACTGGAGCCTTAGTCGCGTAAGACCTTCGGCCCCACCTGCTTATGAGCATGCACCCCTGAAAGAAATGCAGAAACCCACAAACTTCGTGTCGCGACGCCTTTCAGAAGCGTGACAGTGTTCTAGTATAGCAAAGAGTTTCCAGAAACATTTGCAGATACATAGATTTTAAGAAAAAAATTGATAATCAGGTCCGGTATTACACCGCCATTGAACCATCGCGTCTCGGATCACCAGCTCCCACAACCGTATTTTCGTATTTTGTAAGTGCTTGCACCGCGCCAAACTTGTAATTCAAGCTCCCAAATCGCCGCACCTTCCCAAATTTCTGTTCTAGGTCCACTAACGCGGTTTCCCCAACTGCCTTCTCTGCCCAAATCCCCCCACCAACAAGCGGATGCACGCGAGGAAGCTTGAGCGCATCCGCCACCGCCATCTTGTGGTCAATCATCGCGCTCAGGACCTGCACAAGTGAACTCACGATGCGGCGGCTTCCTGCTGATCCCAGCGCGATCAATGGCTCTCCATCTGAAAGCACAATTGTTGGGGCTGCGTTCGATTGAGGTATTCCCCCTCCGCGAAGCTGATATGGATGCGGCTCGCGCGGGCACGTACTCAAATAGTTGTTGTACACAAATCCAAGCGTTGGATGAGCGACCTTTGCTCCAAATACAGATTGAATCGACTGCGTGAGCGAAACGACATTTCCTTCTCGATCAATTGCACACAGGTGAGTCGTGTTGCCATCTTCCCCACCCAGGCTGTCTGACACCGGTGCCTGGTTTCTGCCATCGCGCAGCGCTTCAACTACCGCCTCCGCCCGCTCCGGAGATGCCATCCAGCGCGCGATCGAAGGTGTCATGTCCGCCGGATGATCTGGCCACCGCTCACGCTCTCTGAACGCGCTCAGCGTCGCCTGGACCATCGCCCCTCGCCAGTCTTTCAAGCCGTCCGTCGGTTTCCAGAGTTTCTGGAGTAACTGCAGCGCAAGCAAGAGCTGAACTCCGCCCCCCGGTGGCGGCAACGAAAGCACCTCAAATCCGCGATACATCATCCTCAGCGGCTCGCGTTCCACCGGCAGGTTCAGCTCCGCAAGGTCCTTTGCAGTGATCAACCCTCCCCGATCCTTCATATCCCTCGCTATTTCCGACGCAATCTTGCCCCGATAAAAGTCCTCTACCCCCTGCGCTGCCAGTCGCTCAAGTGTCTTGCCTAATACCGACTGCCGAAATAGTCCGCCACGCTCATACACCGCTCCATCCTTCAAAAACAAATTCGCTTCAATCGATCCATCCTGAAAAAACGGCACGGTCCACTTCAAAAGCCGCCGCTGCAATTTCGAAATCGCGTACCCCTCATGTGCAAGCACAATCGCAGGACCGATCACATCCGCCAGCTTCAACTTCCCATATTTCTTCTGCACATAGTCAAGCGTTGCCGCCGTCGATGGCACCGACACCGACTTCATTCCCCGCTTCTGCGCCCGCCGCCCAACCCGTTTGCGTTGCAGCGATGCCGGAGCACGTGAATGTCCATCCACGACAACACAAGTCCCATCAGCCTTTCGCACCAGCATCGTCGTCTGCCCACCTAATCCAGACTCTGCCGGCTCACACACTCCCAATGCCCAAGCCGCCGCACACGC
>SXOY01000171.1 GCA_005776545.1 Planctomycetia bacterium
CAGATCGACGATCTGGATCTGTCCCTGGCCAAAGCTCCCGGCGAGGAACGCGCTGCTGGCGGGCGCGGATTCGTTCCACGCGACGATCGTCCCTTCATTTGAATCAGAGATTGGAGAGAGGAGATAGGCACGAATTCCGGGCGGAGCTGGGAATCGAGCGATTACGCGCATGCCTGTCAGGTGATCGACGAGGGTTCTGAACACCGCGAATTCTGGAGTTGGCGCAACTTCTGGTCGGCGATTTCCGGTAATTGTCCACGGGTGCTCGATCGCAATGCTGGTTGTAGGATCGTCGCCGATGGCGGCCCAGAGTTCGATGGTGCGCCGAGCAAGATCGTCGATTCGCTGCGAAATTGTAAGTGGAGAATCAACGACTTGAGGAATAACAAAAGACTGGTTTGCCCCGGCGAGGAATGACATGGCTTCTGGAGGGACATCTAAGGGGACTCGGACCACCGCGCAGGCCGTTGGCCCAATGTCGGGAGAGACAAATTCGCCTGGAAGCGTGACGCCGATTTTTGGACCAGGAACGAGCCGAGCCAATGAACTGTGTACTTTATTGATGCGGGCGGGTAACGTTGCAAGCGAACCCTGGCGCGGAGTTTCAATACTGCCGATGCGCCAAAAGGTCACTCGCTGACCGAAGCGATCAAGGAAGGGATCGAGATACGCCTGCCAGATCGCAGGGTCCATCGAGAACACCGGCCAGACCAGGTCGGGGTCTATCTTGGCTTCCTGCGCGAGTTCTTCTGGAGTGCGGGGGAGGGAGAGACCAACTGTAAATCCGCGACGACTGAGGGAATCGACCACTGGAACTAAGTTTTGTATAGTACGAGATATATTAGTTTTTTCCAGTTCAGGAAACCACGCTGGCATTGTTACCTGCGAAACCCCAAGACCGGTGGCCAGAGCGGTCATTGCATTCATGGCAACCGGATGCGGATCATCGGTCACTAGTCCGAATCTGGCGTGATCGGCACCCTTAGTCAAGGAGCCATCGCGAAGGTACACGAAATCAACATCTGCATTTCCAACAGGTTCTTTCTCGCTCTGAACCGTTGCTCGAGATCGGAACCAGCCATACCCCGGCAGTTTTGGTGCAAAACTCGTGACTGAGCGGCCAGGTGGAACGGCCTTGCGTTCGATAAAGACACGCTTCCCAGCTGCATCAAAGACCTCGACCTGAAGGTCGAGTTGCTCGCCGGTCAGGTCGCGAACGGATACTTCCAAGGCAGGCTTTGCAGGGGATATCAGGACGTTTCCAGAGGTCCTGGTAGAAAGCTCGATTCGGGGAAGTTGAACAACCTTCATCTCATCGAACCATGCCGCCCCCGAAAGGTCTGGCGATACAACTCCGCGAGTCTTGAGTTGATCTGCCTGCAGGACGAGAAACTCGACCTGCAGAAATGCGACTTCGTGCGCACCGCCGAGCAGGTCAATTGCGACTTCTTTCCACTGCCCGTCGGTGATGATTGGTTTGGACCGCACAATAGATGATTCGATGACCTTGCCACTTGCATCGAGGAATCGTGCTTCCACTACGGCTCTAGAGGTTTTCAATCCCTCGGTACGGATCTGAAGGGTGACTTGATAATCCGCGCCATCGAACACAGGAATAACACCGCGCTCGAGGATCAGGCTTGTACTTCCGCCGCGGACGGGGAGTTTGACGCTTGCTCCTCCGGTTGCCTGAGTATCCAGGTCCAAGACGGCTTTGTTCCAATTAGGAAAGCCGGGTCGCTTTCGGTTGATTGCCGGTTCGTCCTGGCCGCGGAACCAGTAGGTGGGAACTTCCTGCGGATTGTCCTGCTCATCAAACGAGAAGCGCGCGACCAGTCGATTTGCGGCATCTGGGCGGCGAGCTTCTGGAGGAGCGATCGTGACAGTTTGGGCGTTGACGGTGGTCACCATCGAGGCGCAACCGGCGACGAGTGCTAGGCGTAAGCATTGGATGTCACTGGGAAGTCGCACACTGTATTATCGGCGGTTTTGCTGGCTTTACTTAGATTCGCGGCCCAACTCTGGTTTTGGCGTTACGAGGCTGGAATAAGCGAAACGGACCCAGAAACTGGAGTTTTGGTAACCCGCCCACTCAGCCTTGGAAACAGCTGTTTTGCAAGCCAGAGCATCGCACATCCGGCGGCGATGTAACCAGCAGCGACGACACAGGCGACCACGGTAAATGTCGAGCGGGATAGGGAATAATTGCCAGCAAATTCGACTTGAGAGCTGGTACTCCATGCGGTTTCATAGCCGGCGGCGAGCGCGGAAGGGAAGCTAAAGACTGGATTGATGATGAGGCACCATGAAAGAACAGATTCGGTGAACGTCTCCTGCTGAAAGAGGTAGCGTTCGAGCGGATAGCACGTCAAGGCGACTGCGGCGGGCAATACTGCCCAGAGCGCAAGAGCGATCAGGAGATTCCAGACGGCGGCAACGGTCGATTTCCGCCACAAGAGACTGAAGAAGACACCGGAGGCTGAAAAGAAGAAGATTGGACCACCGGAGTAACACACCCAGACGAGCAACTCACGAGGGTGTGCCCGCTCGAGTATTCCCATTCCGATTATCAAGAGGAATAGCACTCCCAGAGCCGGGACGATCAACTGTCTTTTCAGGATTCCCAGGAATTTTCCCCAGAGAATTTCATTGGCGGAGAGAGATGTGGTGAGCAGCACCTCCCAGGTCTGACTGTCGCGCTCTGTACCGATAGAGCCAGTAGTCAGAACTGCTGAGCCTAATAATGAAAGCACCAGTGCGATACCGAGCGAGATTTGCAGGGCATCACCGGGAGAGTCACTTCCAAGGTAGAAGATAAATCCAAGCAAGCCAAGACCCGCAACGATCGCGAGAACAAGATGCTTTGCTTTTGCGAAGATGGGTTGTCGGATCTCTCGCCAGAAAACAGGTTGATCGCCGACCTCGCGCCGATCTCGTTCGGTCTTTTGTGCTGCGGGCACATGGATCTGACCTTGGGGGTTTTCGGGCACTACCGACGTGGGCACTACGGAAATCGAAGGGCCTGATTCGAGTTGACCGGTTCCCTCGCGACGCATCACGCGGCGAAGCATGAGAACCGCAACTAGCAAAAACACTGCCGCGAGGCTGAGATTGTACAACGAATTGTAAATCCACATGTAGGTTGTCGGCAGACCGGGGAGCGACTCACCTCCGAGCCTTTCAATCAACGTAAACGCAAGTGAACTGAACACAGAACAGCTGGCGATCATGTCTTCAGGAACTCGCAGGAGTCTCCATTTTTGTGAAATCAGGGCGAGCGTAAGTGGTGGAATTCCCTGAATTGCCGCGAAGAAAATGAACGATGCCACGATTCCAGCACCCGGCTTCCTCGCCCACACAGAAATGAGAATTGCCATTGTCCCGATGAGAATTGTCGCCGAAAGGAGCATTGCTACCGAGGCGACTATGACGTCGCCGGGGACACCACCCATCGTTCGCAACACCAAGAGCACGGGAATCGGAATGAGCGCGAGCACGACAAGGTTGATTCCGCGACCCAGGAGTTTTCCGAGGATGATTTCCGCCGCGGAAATTGGGGTTGTAAGCAGTGCAGGGAGCGTTCGCTTTACGACCTCTTCCATGACTGAAGGCACCATGAGGATCGGTGTGAAGAACATGAGTATCGCAAAATCGAACCCGATGACAACTCCTGTGAGTGTCGCCGCGAGTTGCTGGCTTTGTTGAAGCCGCACTACTTCGCCTTGACTCCCTTCAAATGCAAGCGGAATGCAAGCGAGAATCAGCACCGCAAAAAGGAGTAAAGCAACGGCCGCTCGAATGTAATACGTCGAGGTTCGGCGGCCTGAAACATAGACCTCTTTCTGAAAGACCGGGCCGAATAGAAGCGACCACAAAGCCCTGACTGGCGCAACCATGCGTGCACTCTTCACTGGAGCGCTCCGGTTGTGAGTCTCAGGAATGCATCTTCGAGCTTGAGCACTTCGGGCGTGAACGCGTGCACGCGAGCGCCGTTGGCAAGAAGCCGGGCAAGCAGAAAGTGATGCCCGTGCTCCCCGGGCGCGAGTTGAATTGAGATTGTGAGTGGATTCTGTGTATCTTGTGTGGCACTGGCGACGCGATGGTCTTTGATGATATCTGCAATTACATTTTGCGGACTTGCGCCCGTTGCTTCCAACACCACGGTTACACGTTCTTGACCAGAACCAGCAGCACTAGCGCGGGCAAACGCCTCTTCAAGCGAGCCAGCGAACAGTAGTCTGCCACGCTCGATCATTCCCAGGCTGGTACACATCTCACCAAGTTCGGTCAGGATGTGCGAAGAGACCATGATGGTCTTACCCATTTTGCCTAGCTCCGTGATGAGCGATCGCATTTCAATTCGTGCACGCGGGTCCAGGCCTGATGCCGGTTCATCGAGCAGGAGTACTTTGGGATCATGAATGAGTACGCGGGCGATGCCGAGTCGCTGTTGCATTCCGCGGGAGAGACTGTCAACCATTGCATTACGTTTGACGGAGAGATCAGTCAATTCAAGAACCTGATCGACCACGGCACGCCGCCGTGCCCGCGGAATTCTGAATGCCGCGGCGAAAAACTGCAGGTATTCATCGACGGTCAGATCGTCGTATACCCCCAGGAAATCGGGCATGTATCCCAGATTGCGGCGAATCTGATCTCCATCATGGCGGGTATCACATCCCGCAACTATCGCAGTACCTTCATCAGCTGCGAGCAACCCGGCGAGGATTTTCATGGTCGTGCTCTTGCCTGCACCGTTGGGACCGATGAACCCAAACACTTCTCCGGCACCGATTGAGAGGTCGAGAGAATCGAGCGCGTTGATGGTCTGGCTTCCAACGCGAAAACGCTTGGTCAGTCCTTTGAGTTCAATCATGGGTGCGCTCCTGACCGGAAGAGTGCTTGACTTTGATCAAGCGGAATGAGGACGCGATAGGTGGTCCCCGTGAGGTACTTGGCATCTGCATCGCTGGTCGAAAGATCTGACATCTGGGAGGCAAGCGAGAGAGTGAGGAGCGCGAACCTCCCTGTCCGCAATTGCTGCTCAATTGAAAGTCGGCGGCGCTCTGCACCAGGAAGGTGATCGCTCCATGCGTTGCTCTGCGTAAAGGCGACTTGTCTGGTGATGTCGCCCCAATAGGCGGTCCAATCGGTCTGCAGATTGGCCGTTGCTGGCAATGGAGGGAACGTCAGCGACATTGCTTCGCTTGCTTCTGAATTCAGAGCCGACAGGTTTGCCACCAGGTCGTCTGTTCCAATTCGTAGAGTGGCAGACCGAATCGTCTGCTTTGTCGCGGCTGCACTCGGAAGCGAGACGTCAACAACACACGCTGCCGCAGTTGTATTCAGCTTGACTGCCACACGCTGCTGATCCGGCAGGATTCCCTCTTCGAGCATCGACCGGAAGGTCCACTGCTGCTGCTCGATTTGCCGCGGAATTGACGATCTTGTTCGAATCGCATCTAACACCAGATCGGTTTGCTCGCATCGAATCGGAGCCAGTATTTCATTGACTCGGGAGTATCCATCGTTGAGTCCGGCACCTCGAAAGAACACAGTGGGCGACTCGAATTCCAGCGAACGCACTCCTGCATCACCAGAAAAGAAACCTGTGGCTGAGCTTGTCCAGAGTGGTGAACCTGACATCTGGTCGATGACACGTTCGCGAATCACAATCGACGTCAGGTCGCCACGAACCAGGCGCGGTGCATAGAGCGCGACCAGTGCCATGAGGCCAATCCAGCCTATCGCGGTCATCCACGAGAGTTGGCGTGCGGCTCTCCGCTTGAGCAGAATCGCGTCAAAGGGACCGATGAAGAAGGCCAACAGGAGCGTGCAAGCCGCCATGCCTCCGACCACAATGAACGGGCTGAACGAACTTGCAGGAGCCTCTGCAACTTTGTTGAGCGCAACTGAAATCGCGCGACGCTGAAACTCGTTCGCGCCTGAGTTCTGGATCGGTTGCCAGTACATCTTCCCGGTAGAAATACTCAGATCGTTACAGGCCACCCAGTCTTCCAAGGGAGATTGGAGTACATCTAACCACAGGCGATAGCTTGCTTCATGGTTGGGAATCGCCGCCGCCAGGGCTGGGTCGAAGCCGATAATGGTGACACACCCAAAGCCAACCGGCCCCTGAATAACAAGGTGTTTCCCAGCAGATTCCCACGACGTTGTCCATCCTCGTTGTCGCAGTGCATCACTCAGCTGAATCGTCCGCCCAGGCATTTCCGGGGCTGCAACGAGTTTGGCGCGAAGTTCTTCCGTGTTTTTTTTGGTCGGGTCTATATCCGCAAGCTCAACATGGTCAATAGTCTTTTTAGGTTCGCCCGGCAATTGTCCCTGTGGGACCTTGTATTCCTTGACCTCTGTCGTGTCTATCAGTACCGGTTCTGTGAGCGCCTGCACGACTTCAGGAGGAGTTGCGAATCGAATCGAATCGCCGATCTTGATCTGCTCGGCGATTTCGGAAGGCAACCACTGCGACCACGTCTCGCCGGTCTGATCGACCTGCAACACCAATCTGCCTCCAGCCTGCACCCATTGCAAAATTGCGGCTCGAGAATCTGCATTTACTCGTGCACCTGAATCTTCAGCGCGAACGATCAGCGCTTCAAGAGCATCAAATGCTGCCCAGGAAGTTGACAGGTCCTCTGCGTTGATCGCCACAGCCCGCAAGCGAGCGCTTCTCTTGCGTGCAATAGCCTTAAAATCAACGGCCTTATTTGGGACAAGCGCCTGGGTGTTGAATGCGTATAGATCAGGATTAATTCCAAACCATCGGGCCTTCACCGCGCCGACCGCTGATACGCGGCCTATGCAACCAATCACCCCATCGGCCTGGTCAATGTTCAATTGTGTATCTACTACTGGCGAGTTACCAACTTTTCCGTGGATGACTCTATCAATGACGCGGCCGCGGCTATCGAACAATGAAATCACAACATCATCAAGGTCATGCGGCATGTTTACAACCACTTCAACCGGGACGGTTGTGCCTGCGGCAGCGCTGGCGGGAACCGAAATAATCTGACTCTGCAGCGAGTCCTGGCGATAGCGAATCTCCAGTCGCCCAGTAAACGCCTCGGCATTTGCCTGCACCTTCACTCGCACTGGACCCCAGCGCTCGTATGGCAGAATGCCGTCATATCCAAATTGAACCGCACTAATCTCTGCCGGTGGAATTGGGGCAGCAAGAGCTTGTGAGGCGACTCCTGCGACCGCGATGCCTGCAATGCACCACAGAGATCGCATTCGTGCAGCTATGCTGGAAATCACACATACACCTTGCGGTTGTACACAAACCACTCAACCAGCATTACCAGTAGAGCTGCGAGCAGAAGCCAAGGCCACAGTTTGCGATCTGCGGCAATTTTTCCATCCATATCGGCGGCAACTTCTCTGTCCCGCAGATTAAGCGTGTTTACGGGTACGATGTTTGATTCGTATTCATCTGCAAGATTCGCCGCGTAACTGCGGCGGATAGAGGTGCCACTCACTTCATCTGTTCCGGCCGCTGCACCTGACCAGTTCATCTGATACAACCCGGACCGACGAATTGGACCATACACAACACTGGCATCGGTGGATGGTGTGAGATTGGCAAGATCGCCCTCAGGGCCTTTGAATCGTACATCTGCAACATTGGCCGGAAGCCGATCTGAAAGAACCGAGTTTGGCTGCAGTTGGCGCCCGGTAAATCCCTCACCAACCGCATCGTCGCCTAATGCCCGTGTTGATGATGCCAGGAAAATAACGAAGCTGAGGTTGTAAGGCCAATCGCTCTTATTGAAGTCCCAGGGAATGACAATCGCGCGAGTATCAAGCGAAGCGAGGAAGAACATCCCCGGTCCACGATCGGTTTCGGCCAACACTGTCACGGGCGCGCCTGGCGCAACTGTCACTACTGGCAGCTCGCCGATCGTGGGTTCATCGAGATTCACTTGCCGCAACGCGGGGTGATCTCGCTTCCATTCGACGAACTTGGAACGACCAGCGGTACTGCCCGCGATCAGGCCAGAGTCGCCGCCAGGAATCGCACCGAGTACAAGCCAGCGACCCTTAGGGAGTCCCAATGAACCGTTGATGAGATCTTTGGGCGGCAAATAGCTTTCGAGAACTACGCAGTCATAAGTGAGAGTTCCTGATGCACGCATCCGCTTTTCGAACTCTTCTACGCTCAGAATATCGACCTTGGCGTTTGGCAACCCTTCCATTGCAAGCCGCAGGAACATGTTTCCATTGGTGACAAGGGCGATTGAAAGTCGCTTAGCTGGAGGCAAAATGACCCACGCCTGATCATCGGTATCGAGCACATCGTTTTCAAGCGGGCTGTCAAGATTGGGAGTGCGAAGCCGCACATGAGCGACGCCGCCTTCGTATCTATCAAGTTGAAACACGGCACCATTGGCCGACGGTTTCACGGTCTTTGAGAGTGGCTTTGCTTCTGCGCTACCGAGTTCCCCTTCTTTGCGGGCTTCGCCGGTAATCGTTTCAGTTGCCGGGTCCATCTCTACCGATTTGATTGCTGCGGGTCGACCGTCGATCAGAAGTTCGACATCGACATTGCGAGCTTTTCGATCGGTACTTGCCATTCCGACGAAGATCGTGAGCTTATTGACTTCCTCAAAGCTCCGCTCTGCTCGTATTGAAGTGATCCCGATATTTGCCGATTGATCAGAGCCGACAGAGTGCAGGATTACTTTGTCATCGGGGCTGACACCAGCTCGCTCAGCGTCTTGAAGTCGGCCATCGGTCCAGAGGTGAACCGTGACTGCGGAAGATGCATCACTCAGCCCTTCCACTGCTTGAAGTTCGACCAGACGCTTGGGCGCGTGTGCTTTTGCGAGTTGCATCGCTTCGGTAAGCAGGCCCGGACCATCGGTTGGCAGAATTGAGTTAATGGCATTTCGAAGCGTTGCTTTGTCGGAAGTAAACTGCTGGCGCACTTCTGCGGTGGTGTCAAAGACAATGAGCATTGCCTCATCTGCTTTTTCATCGCTGGTGAGTTTGAGCGAACTGACCTCACGCAATGAATCGACTAGTTTGATAGCTTCTTCCTTAGCTACCTCTAATCTGGTCTTCGCGCCATTTGCATCTGGTGTCCCATCGCGAGCACTCATGCTCGCGGACCGATCGATCATGATGACTTGCCGCGAGCCTTGGGAGAAATTGCCCTTAATCTGGGGCTGACCGATGGCAACAAGTGTCGCGCCCAGAATCAGCAACTGAAGAAACAACAGGATGTTTCGACGCAAACGTTGAAACGGCGCGTTTGCCTGCAGGTCTTCGATCGCCTTTTTCCATAGCAACGTCGTCGAGACCTCTAAATCCCGACGACGCAGTTTCAGAAAGTACAAAATCAACAGAGAAGGAATTGCAATCGCGGCTGCGATGCCGGCAAGTGCGGGTGTCAGCCAGGTCACTTGAGCACCCCCCGCTTCCTGAGATAATCGAGCATGAGCACATCGATCGGGGTTTTGCTATTGACGCGCAGATAGCCCATATCGCGGCGGACGCAGAATTCCTGTAACTGCTGGCAATATGCCGCTAGCGTCGCTTTGTATCGCTTGAGCAGAGGAGCGGAAATCGTCACTTCAGCGAGATCACCATCTTCGATGTCTTTCAATCGCAGATCGCCAGCGATCGGCGGGTCTTCTTCCTGGGGGCTTAAGACCTGCACGCACATGACGTCATAGCCGCGCCCCGAAAGCAGTCGCAGACCAGATTCGTAACCCTCTTTGAACAGAAAATCGCTGAAGACAATCATGACGCCACGGCCGCGGCGCTGCAGTGCAATGCGTTCACAGGCTTCGCGGAAGGAGAAACTTCCACCAGGTTCGTTGCCGCACATGAAGCGGGAAAACTCCTGCAAACGGCGGCGGCCACGCATGTCTTTGATGCTTCCTGTGATACTTCCTTCGCCATCGCCCATGATGGTGGCGGCAACGCGATTGAGATTCACAAGCCCGACATAGCCCAGGGCCGCGGCGGCCCGCTGCATAAAGAGGTACTTGTTGGGTTCGCCCGTGTCTGCGCTGTCGCTGCCGTCGATCACTACGTGCAGCCCCAGATCTTCCTCTTCGAGAAAGACCTTCATAAAGAGCTTGTCGAGGCGGCCGTAGATATTCCAGTCGATGCGACGCAGGTCGTCGCCGGAGACGTAATTGCGGTGATCGGCGAACTCGACAGACTGACCGCGCTTTTTACTGCGGCGTTCACCGAGCAATTTGCCGCTGAATACGCGTCGACTGGTGATATCGAGCTGCTCGATCTGCGCGATGAGCCGCGAATCGAGGAGGTCTTCAATGGACTTTGGACGAACTAGTGACGGCGTTCGAAGCACTCGGCGGATACTCCTGGTTCTCGTACAGACTTAACCCTTCACTGGTTCGGTCGGTGTCAACTCGATCATCTTGGCGACGAGAACATCTGTGCTGATGCGGTCTGCCTCAGCTTCGAAATTCAGAATGAGTCGGTGGCGAAGTGCGAGCGGCGCGATCGAACGCACATCGGCGTAGCTGACGTGGTAGCGTCCATCGATAAGTGCTTTGACCTTGCCGCCAAGTAGGAGACTTTGTGCGCCACGCGGCGAACTGCCGCAGCGGATGTATTTGTTGGTGACGCCGCCTTCGCCGCCTGCCGCATGTTCGCCGCCAGGGTGTGTGCAAAGAGCCAGTCGTGCGACGTATTCCTTGACGTGTGGTGCGACGATCACGCCGCGGACCAGGTTTTGCATTTCGAGAATCGTCTTGCCATCGATGATGGGCCGCACAGTTGGGGTCTCTGCGCCGGTTGTGCGATCAAGAACGGTGAGCAGATCGTCAAGCTGTGAATATCCGACGACGATCTTAAAGATGAAGCGGTCGAG
>SXOY01000172.1 GCA_005776545.1 Planctomycetia bacterium
ATGAACCAGGACCAACTCACAATCCTCCTCGATCAATCCGCCAAAGGCGATCGCTCCAGCACTGCCAAACTTATGGAAGTGGTCTATGACCAGCTTCGCGCTCTCGCAGGCTCCTGTTCCGGCGGCAGGCAGGCCAATCACACCCTTCACGCCACAGCCCTTGTGCATGAAGCATTCATCAAACTCGTCGGGTCCGATTCACAAAAATTCGAAGATCGTGGTCATTTCTTCGCGGTCGCCGCCACAGCTATGCGGCAGATCTTGATCGACCATGCTCGCCGCAAAAAAGCGACAAAACGTGGCGGCGGCAGCGGAACCGCGGCAGACCTGAACCTCGATTCAGTGTTTGTCTCAATGGCCGACGGAATCGAAGATGAACTTGATGCTGAAGCACTTGACGATGCTCTCACTGAATTGCAGCAGAACAACGAGCGAATGTACCGTGTAGTAGAACTTCGGTTTTTCGGTGGGCTTGAAGTTGAAGATGTAGCCAACCTGCTCAAGATATCAAAATCAACTGCGGAATCTGACTGGCGAGCCGCACGAGCATGGCTCAATATGAAGCTCAAGTCCAAGCCGGTGTAACTCGGCCTTCACCACATCGCTGGAACGCAAAAAAAGGCTTGAAGAGTTTTAACATCAGATAAGCACGATGGCCACGATGATGGACAGTTCTCTTTCCGATCGTGTGCATCGTGAGTATCTGATATTGATTTGTCTCTTTCCTGATTCAGCGTCCCAGCGGTGAGTTCTTTGCTTTCGCATTTACTTGAGTTAGAGCTGTGCAAAGTGAAAAGCCCCGGCGAGTGCCGGGGCTTTTCTAATTTCAAAGTATCGCTCGCGACTTGATCAGCATCCGTTGGCGAATGCATCAACAAAGTCGAGGTAATCAAAGAAGTCAATGATCCCATCTCTGTTGAAGTCGGCGGTCGGGTGGCTGGCTGCAAAGGCGTCGACAAAATCAAGGTAATCGAAGAAGTCAACGATTCCATCCTGGTTGAAGTCTGCTGAACACAGGTTTGCAAGGTTCACGTGCAGAGTCAGGTCACCCGCGGCGTTGTTCCACCCGCCAGCGCGGATCATGTAGGGAATCCCAGCAGAGACGCCCACGCTCAAGTACGAGCGAAGTGTGTTCGCACATGGCCCGGCCCCGCCCGCATCGTCGTTGCACGCCATTTCGCCGATGATGGTGCCGGGGCAAGTCGCACCGGGGTAGATCGCGAGCATGGTGTCAAATGTAGAGCCACACGTATCGAGTGAGAGCATGCCGCTGGATGCGGGCGTGAATCGGTACCAGACGTCTTTGCCCATAGTTGGTCCGCAGCTGCCGGTGGCAGGACCATCGGTCGTAGCTGTGCAGGTGGCGGCCGTGTAGGTGCCGCCCGCGGCGACGATTACAGGTGTTGAACACGAGTTGTTGGATGGAGTGGTGGGGAACTCGTTGATACGAAGGGAGTAGCTGCCGCTGGCGCCGTTGTAGCCGGAGACTCGGATGAGATACCGCGTCCCGCCGACGACGTTGACAGAGACCATCGAATCCTGGCCAAACGATCCTCCCGCATCGTCGTTGCACGCGATGGTGTTGCTGTTGTTGAGGTCGGGGCAATTCGAGTGGATGCTCAGCACCGTGTCGTAGTTCGATCCGATGGTGTCGAAGACGACGTTCTGCGAGCACGAGGGTGTGTACGCGTACCACATATCTGGACTCGCTGCGGAGTTCCCGCAGCTGGATGTTCCGTCAGCAGTGGCCATGGTGGTGCAGCCGGTATAGGTGCCAGCGCTCACGGACTTGGCTCCGTTGCATGCATCGTTTCCGGATGCGGTCGGAATATCAAATGCGAAGACAGCTCCGCAGGTCTGCTCCGGAACAGCGTGGTACGAGTCGCCGATCACCATTGTGCCGCCAGCGACCGCGAAATCGTTGGCGAAAATGGTTGAGACGTTTGGAACGTTTGTGTTCGTGAAAGCGAGTTCTTGAACCCAGTTTCCCGGTCCGACGCGCCGGTACTGGAACACGCGGTCACTCTGCGTGTTGGCCAAGTACACCTTGCCGCCGGAGATTTTCACTTTGTCTGCGTGGTCGACGGTCGGAGTGCTAGTTTGTCCAAACAGCGTTCCGTCGAGGTCCCACGCCAAAGTGGTGGTGTTCCATTTGTAGACGTATGCGCATCCGGCGTTCTCGTCCGGGCCGGTCATGGGTGTTTGTGCCGCATTGGAGCTGACGCGAGGGGCCCCGATCACAATGTACGTGCCATCGGTGGCGACCGAATCACCGAAATATCCGCAGCAATTTGGCGGCGACCACCTTGCAGGACCAGACTGCACCCACGATCCTGCTTGATAGCGGTAGACCTTTACGTATCCTGAAATTGACGCTTGGTCATATTCGGCATCTCCAACCGGAGCACCGATGACTAGAACGTCCCCCGCGATTGCGACGCTGCGGCCAAACTCCTGCCAGTGCCCACCGTCGGAGGAGGCGTCATCGAAAATCGCGCCAGTGTGCGTCCAGCTGCCGCTGGCCAAGCGCTTGAAGAGATACGCGCCTCCGGCTTCGACAATGGATCCATTCGGGCGCATCGGCGCACCTGCAACCGCCCAGCCGCCATTGGCGGTGGTGATTGAAACTGATGAGCCCATACCAGACCCGGGAGGCGATTGCAGCGAAAACAGCCTGCCGCGGGCAATCCAGTCGGTGCCGCTGCGCTCGAAGAAATATGCAGCACCGGAATTATCGCCAATCGCGTCCACGCCATACGCACCGACGATGAGATATGGATCGGCGTATGCCACAGCGTCACCAAAGCCATCGAGGGGCAACAGATCCGCCGGTCGCAGCAATGCGGTCTCCGTCCAGGTGTTTCCAACTTTTAGATGCGAAGAAACGGCGCCGGTGCGACCGATCCCAGGTGTTGATCGAAACGACGAGCCAGTGACCATCATGGTTCCCACAGGGGTTGTTTCCATGGCGATTCCTGATCCGAAGTAGTTGAAGTTATTGAGGTCCGAACCCTGAATAATGGTCGGAGGTGCCGGGCATTGCGCGTACGAGTTGCTCGCGGTGCCGGCGGCGGCGGCAACAAGGGAGAGTACAAAGCGGTGTGTGCGAGTCGGGCGTTGCATGATGGGAATCCTCATTTAGAAGTGAGCGAGCCAGCTCATTGACAAGTAGAGCCTTCATCCCATTGACGTAATCCGGCATTGCCAACCTTGGTGGAAAATGGCAATTGGGCCAAAAATCACGTCCTATAACCATTGAAACGTGCGAAAAGTCAGGCGTGGCGGCGTTGCTCCCCATGATCCCGCAGGGTATTTATCTGATCACAAAACTCTCGTATCTTGCGCGTACGTCTCAGTGACGCAGGACATTTGTCCTCAAAGCACCAAACACTGTCTCAGTAACAGTCACAGATTGCGCAAGCGAAAAAGTCAAACCGTTCCACTACGACGCGCACCGTCTCCCAGTCCCAATCATCAATTTCGAAATTTGTACAAGTGCCGTGTCCCAATCCTCACATACTTCTTTTGTCCACCTCGTGCCGCCCAATTCCGCCATCGCTTCAAGCATGAACTGGCACACAATCGGATAGTGCTCTGGTTTTACGCCCTTAGCTGAATGTGTCGCTCCAAGTTCTGCCAGACGCGTTCGTACCTGTGCCGGATGTTTCAGACCGTTGATGATCATCTCCAGCGAATTCACCAGCTTTACATTCTGGGCTGTCATGTCGTCCGGGAACATTTTTCGCAAGTGCGGGTGGGCGGCGAAGATCTTCGCATAAAACCGCTCTGCCAGCTCCGCAGATCGCGGCCGCAATACCGCGAAACTCGCTTCGAGCCGCCCAATCAGGTCACGATCAAGCGGAAAGCCTGCTGGGGCAATTGTCTCATCAGCAAGCGGGTGCATTCGAATAGAACCCTTTGGTTTGGTATCAGGCATAAAAATCCATGTGTTGAGCCGTGGTATTTCCAGTATACTCCAGTCACGTATTCTCTCCCTTCCGGGCTTGACGCCTTGCGATTTTTCGGACAAAGTCTTCCACTCATGCCTGTAGTGTTCAGAGCGACACGCAGGAATTGAACATTGTCTAGAGTTGACTGAATTCAATCACACATGACAACTATGGATGACAATTCGAAGACTCCTAGTGATGCCGCGAAAAAAGAGCGGTTTAATCTCGTTCTCGACATTTTTTCGCGAGTTGTCGCGCTCAAGCCGGCGGAGCGAACGCTTCTCCTGGATGAACTGTGTGGAACGGATTCAGACCTGAGGCACCAGGTCATGCTCATGCTTGCCGCAGATGATGGGATGACGCAGGCACAACTTCGCACTGGGAGTGGCCTATCTGGCCTATCTGGCTTATCTGGCTTATCCACGGGCACCATCGATGGCACGTTCACTGCTCACGACCAGTTGAAAGATCTCCCCCGGATTTCCGGGCAATATCGACTCATTCGCCAGATCGGTGAAGGCGGCATGGGCGTCGTCTATCTCGCGGAACAGTCTCTGCCCCATCGATTTGTTGCGCTCAAAGCCATTCGTGCGGGCCTGAGCAGTCGCCAGATTCTTGAGCGGTTCAAACGCGAGACGCACATTCTTGGTCGTTTGCAAGACCCCGGTATCGCGCAGATTTTTGAAGCAGGCATTCTCGAAGACGATGAATCCGGACGCGCGTATATCGTGATGGAGTTTGTCGATGGACTCCCTCTCACCAAGTTCGCTGATGAGAAGTCGCTGAACCGCAAGCAGCGGATCGAACTAATGGTCAAGGTTTGCAGCGCGGTTCATTACGCGCACCTCAAACGCGTGATCCATCGCGACCTCAAACCCGCCAACGTCCTGGTCAACGCCGAAGGCAACCCCAAGATTCTCGATTTCGGCATCGCCAGTCTCGAATCTGACTCCGACCAGCAGTTCACGCTCACTCGCGAAGGTCAGATTCTCGGGACTCCGGCATACATGGCGCCCGAGCAGGTTCGCGGCGAAGATATCGACACTCGGGCCGATGTCTATGCCTTAGGCGCGATGCTCTTTGAGCTTCTCACTGGCTCGCTCCCGCACGATTTGACCGGACTCAATTTGTCGAGCGCGCTTGAAAAAGTTCGAACGCAACTTCCGCGTCGTGCTCTCTCAATTGAGGCTTCGTTGGAACAAGGCCTGGACGCAATCGCATCGATGGCCCTGGCCAACGATCCAGCTCAGCGATACCAGAGTGCCGATGCGCTCGCACAGGACCTGCGCAAACAACTCAATGGTGAACCAATCTCCGCACGCCGCGAGTCGGGTGCGGCAATGTTGGTCAGGTTGTTGAAACGTCATCGCTTTATCGCCTCGTCAGCGGCACTCTTTGTGCTGGTTCTGATTGCAAGTACGCTCATTTTTGGTGATCTCTCAAGACGAAATGCCCAGCTCGCAACCGATGCAGACATCGCTCGAAAGAAGATATCAAATCAGGCCGCTGAGCTAGTAAGGGCGCTGTATATCAGCCGCATCGGAAACGCCGAAGCCGCACTGGCTGCAGGAGACACCGTCAAGGCCAAGGCGCGGTTACTGGAATGTGATGAAGCGACCCGCGGCTGGGAGTGGCGGCATCTTTTCAGAGCGGTTGATCAGACTGTCTCAGAGACGCCGCTTCCCTCCGGAAATGCAACTGTTGCATTTGATCCATCTCTCACAAAAGCAATCGTGCATCGAACCGATCTTCCCCGGATCGCGGTTGACATCGCTAGCGGAAGCGTTGGACAGGAATTTGGCATCGGTGGCGATGTAGCCGAGGCGGTTGTATCACCTGACGCAAAGTGGATATTGGGACGCACTCAGTTTGGAATCGTTGAACTTGCCAATTTGAGCGTACCCAGTCAGACGCGGACTGTTGATTTTACATCAATTGAAGAAAGTCTACGCCCGCGGAAAATTTCCAGAGTGGCGTGGCTGAATGATGGCACCGAATTTCTTTGTGTATCTCCCAATGGAAAGGGATATGTTGTCAATGTCGAGAAAAATGAGGTGATTCGACTCATCGAATCTCGCTCCACTACGGCATACGACGCAAAACGTAGACCGTACCATAACCAGTGGATGGCCACGTTCGAAGACCTGACTGTTCAACTGCGAAGTTCGGTTGATGGCGCCTTGGTTCTTGAGAGGAAAGGCCTCCCAGCAATCCCAGTTTCTATTGGTTTCTCGCCCGATGGCATGCGAGCAGCAATCGGATGCTTCGACGGGACAATTGTGTTCTGGGATCTTGACAGCAATGACGTGCGCCAGGTTCGAGGACACAAAAGCTCGATTCGAGCCAGTGTGTTTTCTCCAGGGGGTGAGCGAGTTGCCACCGGCGGACGTGACAAAGCCCTCAAAATCTGGGATTTTGTATCTGGCACCATCTTGTCGACGCAGTTCGGGGAAGAAGCCAGGATCACCGCGATTGCCTGGAAGGATGCAAGCAATATCTTGACTGCCGGCGAAGGCGGACCAATTCGCACATTTAGTGCTGATGCCTTGCCGGTGGTCCCGGTATTTGATTGCAAAGGCGATACAACTATCGGCAGCGACACGTGGAAACAATGGACCACAATCGCCATGCGTAGCGGCGAAATCATGTTCTTTGATCACAACGCCTGGATCAAAGGAACACCAATTGACTGCCCATCACTGCTTCACACAAAATTCGCCGCCAATGGCACGTTAGTCGCGTCGTCCTCAAACGGAACGCTTCGGTTCTACGACACTTCTGAAAAAAAGTTGCTGGCCACCAGCTCTGAAATAGAAGGTGAACCGGCCTATCTCGTGGCATCGAGCGATCGGCAACACATCGTCGCCCTTCTGGCGAATAAGGGAGTGGCACTGATTGATGTGGCCGGAAAGAAACTCGCCAAGTACATTTCACACCCTGGAATTCAAGGCTGCGAAGTTCTCAACAATGGATGGTTGCTGGTCAGTCGCACTCAGCCCGATCAACTTGAAATGATTGATCCGGCCACAAACTCAAGCCTCTGGCAGATCGATAATCCCGTCTTCATTGGCGCGTACGCCGTCAGTGCAGACCAGAAAATTCTTGCAGTTGCAGAGTCGCGAACACTGATCACAACACGCGATGTGGCAAGTGGTAAGCTGCTGCGATCGATCGCGATACCAAACCTCGATCTCGGCAATTTGCAATTTTTCGATCACGACACGCGTCTCGCCGGTGGAGGCCAGGACCCGGTGGTACGAGTGTGGTCGATTTCTGATGGCGTCGAAGTAGCCACTCTCACGGGGCACCGTTCCTATGTCTCCGGACTTTTGGTGTGCGACCAGACTCAATCGCTTATCACGATCGATGTCTCCGGAATGCTTCGAAAATGGCGGTCTGATGTGACTAGATTGCCCGAAAACTCGCGGAAATAGGCCAATTGGCCTCCCTCATTTTCCTTGAAACCCGAATCCAGAGATTCCTAATAATGAAGCGCTGAGGTCAAATCCTCTGCCGGAGATTGTTCGATGTCACACCCCGCAACCGCACCTTTTCGCCGCATCACTCCACCCTGAATACTCGGTTCCGCCGCCCTGTTTCCGCGGCGGATTCCAGGCCTTTCACCCGTTACACTTCCAATCACGCACTGATTCTCAACCGGAGGGTTTTCAAATGGCAATCTGGGATAGACTGAAAAAAGAACTGATCGACATCGTCGAGTTCGTCGATGACTCAAACAACACGCTCGTCCACCGCTTCGAGCGCTTCCAGAATGAAATTAAGAATAACGCCAAGCTCGTTGTTCGCGAAGGCCAGAACGCGGTCTTCGTGAAAGAAGGCAAGATCGCTGACGTGAAGGGTCCGGGCCTTTACACGCTCGACACCAACAACGTCCCGATCCTCGCGACGTTGCTCGGCTGGAAGTATGGATTTGAATCGCCCTTTAAGTGCGAAGTCTACTTCGTCTCGACCCGCCGCTTCACCGACCAGAAGTGGGGTACATCCAATCCCGTCATCTGCCGCGACAAGGAATTCGGCCCGGTTCGCCTCCGCGCCTTTGGTTCCTACGTCTTCAAGATCAAGGACGCTGGCAAGTTCGTCAAAGAAGTGACGGGTACCGAAGGTACGTTCACAGTCGATGAAATCACCGCGCAGCTCCGAAACAACATCGTCGCTCGCCTGGGCGATGTCATGGGCGAGTCCGGCATCCCCGTCCTCGACATGTCCGGCAATTACGATGAACTAGGCAAGTTTCTCACGACGCGCCTGTCTCCCGAATTCGAATCCATGGGCGTTGATCTCACGCAGCTCCTGCTTGAGAACATTTCGCTTCCGCCCGAAGTTGAAGCTGCCCTCGACACCCGCACCAAGATGGGCGTCATCGGCGACATGAACAATTACACCAAGTTCAAGGCCGCCGATGCGCTCGAAGCCGCGGCGAAAAACCCCGGCGGCGCAGGCCAATTCCTGGGTCTGGGTGTGGGCATGAATATGGCCGGTATGGTCGGCGGCAATCTCGCTGCGGCCAATGCAGCCGGAAATGTGCCGCCTGCAATTCCAACTGAAACCCAGTTTCACGTCGCGGTCGGTGGCCAGCAAACAGGGCCATTCCCCATTGGCAACCTGCGCGAACAGATTTCGCGTGGAGCAATTACGACCGACACGCTCGTTTGGAAGCCGGGCATGACTGGCTGGCTCAAGGCCGGAACTGTGTCCGAGCTGACTTCGCTCTTTGGTTCCATGCCACCTCCCGTGCCGCCCCAGTAAGAGAGGTACGTAAAAAGCCGTGAGTCAATCCGCTCGATCAACTTCGAGTCCGGTGCCGCCAGTGGCACAGACACAAGGACTCAAGCGATTCCCCTGCAAACAGTGCGGGGCAATCCTTGAGTACGCTGTCGGCACCAACACGCTCAAGTGCCGCTACTGCCAGTCAACGCAGGAGATTCCTCAGGAAGATCCCGCGAAGATTGTCGAGCAGGATTTTCTTGCGACCTTGAGCGATCTGGAAACTCACGCGCCCAGCGAAGAAATCACGGTCGTGAAATGCGACACTTGCGCGGCCGAAGTCACCAAGCCGCCTGAAGTGACAAGCCTTACCTGCCCATACTGCAATTCCAACATCGTCGCCCAACCGCAGTGCAAAAAGGTCATCAGGCCGCAGGCTCTTCTTCCATTCAAAATCCCCAGCGACCAGGCCCTCAAAATGTTCAGAGACTGGATCAAGAGCCGCTGGTTCGCGCCTAATCGACTCAAAGACACCGCCAATCTCAAAGACCGCCTCTCCGGAATCTACGTTCCCTACTGGACCTATGACTCCAACACAATCTGCCAATACCGCGGCCAACGCGGCGAGTACTACTACGTCACCGTCGGCAGCGGCAACAACCGCCGCACCGAACGCCGCACGCGCTGGTATCCAGCCAGCGGCACCGTCTACAACAGTTTCGATGATGTTCTGGTTGTTGCTGGCACCAGCCTGCCGCAGAAATACATCGCCGCGCTTGAACCCTGGGACATGGACAACATGGTCCCGTATTCAGATGACTACCTCTCCGGCTTTCGCGCAGAGACCTATCACCTGTCGCTTCCTGAAGGATTCGAAGCAGCGAAACAACTCATGGACCCAACGATTCGCACTACCGTG
>SXOY01000173.1 GCA_005776545.1 Planctomycetia bacterium
CAAGGTCCTCCGGACCGACCCATCGAAATGCAGAGTTTTCGCTGTTGAGCGTTGGCACCCACGAATCACTCACTTCAACCGCAAACCGCGGCGACATCATGATCGCATCTTTCCGAGCCAGGTAATATGGATACACCCCTTCAAGCGCCCACGCCCCCTTGAAATGCGGCGAATTCCGCGTCAAACCAACTTCCTCCTCTACCTCTCGCCACATCGCCGTCTGCGTCGCCTCGCCCGATTCAATATGGCCCATGATTGGTTGCCACGTATTTAACAGCGGCTCTTCTGCCCGCTTCAGTTGCAAAAAGTTTGAGGGAGACATTTTGAAAATGTACACATCAAACACATCAGTTCGGATCGCTGGTCCAATGCTCATAGTTCATCCTGAATAATCGAGACCTTGCGCAGCATCCATGCCTTGTCCAGCGTCTCCCGCCACTCCTGTTCAGGGACAGAATCCGCAACAATCCCCGCGCCCGCTGAATAATCCACAACCGCCGACTCGAATACTCCGGGCGCTGGCCCGCGACCTGTTATACAAAGCGTGCGAATTCCAATGCTGAATACCGCATTTCCCTGCGTGTCAATCATGCCAATTGTCCCGCAATATGGCCCGCGAAGACTCGGCTCCAGTTCTTCAATAATCTGCATCGCTCGGATCTTGGGTGTGCCGGTAATCGAACCGCCCGGCATCAACTGCTTCAGGATTTCCGGTACTCCGACCTTCGCCCGCAACTTGCCTCGAATTGTCGCGGTCGTTTGTGCAACTCCATCGCCGCGAGTCCCATGCAACTCGATCTCTCGCTCCTGCTCCACATGCACACTTCCAAGTTCGCACACTCTCCCCAGATCATTCCGCATCAAATCCACAATCATCGCCAGTTCTGCCTGATCCTTCCGCGAGCCTTCTAACTCATGTGCATGTTCAATCGCGCGAGTCCCCTTCATGGGTGAAGTAGTAATCTCACCCGTACCCCGATCGACTTTGAAAAACAACTCCGGACTCAGACTAATGATCGCACGCTGCATCCCGCTCGCATCATCAAACTCAAGGTAGCTTCCAAACTTTGGATCCGTGACCTCAAACAATTGCGCAGCCAGCTCCCGCGCTGAACCGCGAAACGATGCACTCAACCGATGGGCCAAATTCACCTGATAGATATCCCCAGCTCGAATGTACTCAATCGCTCGCGCCACCGCTCCGCAGTACTTCGCCTTCCCAAGGTTGCTTGAAAAGTTCCCAAGTTCAAAAGTCTGCCGCGAATTCTCGATACTCGCTGGCATTGGCCTGAGTTTTCCCCAGGTTGCGACTGGCCAGAACCGTTCATTGACCCTTTCATCAGGCCGCTGGTTCACCGCGACCCGCGGCTCAATCAACCGCCCCGATTCGTACGAAACGCGCCCCACCCAGCCGGTCCCATCAGGGCAAATTGGACCTCCCACTGGATATCCCGAACAGTCCAGCCAGCCGCTGGAAACAGGTTTTGCGCCGAACCTCACGAGTCCCAGCGAAAACGCCCGATTCGCGTCCCGCAGCGTTTGCGCGGCAGAATCAGCCATAATCGCGGATTGGGGGGCTTTGGGAGGCTTCAACACCCCAGATTGTTCGCCGGCTCATCGCTCCATACCGGAATTCAAGCGAAAACGTCCCAAACTCGTTTCCTGCATGGATTTGGGTCAATTACTCGTCAGTCGCAAAGTGCTCTTCTATAATCCCTCCCCCGCGCCCAGTTTGGAACAAGGGTGCGGGACCGCCCTGCAACGCTTGCCCTTAGTTGGGCTTGCCGAACACAGAGCAAACGAATTCACACGCGGCGGTCACCGGTCCCGAGTGTCTGGTGTGCCGCTCACGCTCTTTGAGAGGTCAGGTTTCAGAAATGCCGAAGGCTCCCGCAAAATCTAATCCCAAGATCGATGTCATGTCTAACGGTGATGGTTCAGCAGCAGGCGGGCGCCACGCTCCCAGCGGCGTACATCTCCGCAACAAGCCGGGTCGCATGGTCTACTTCTTCGGGAAGTCCAAAGTTGAAGGCGATGCCACGATGAAGTCGTCGCTCGGTGGCAAAGGCGCCAACCTTGCCGACATGACCACCATCGGTCTCCCCGTTCCTCCCGGGTTCACCATCACCACCGAAACCTGTGCTGCGTATTACAAAGCCGGTCAGCGCCTGCCGCACGGCCTGATGAACGAAGTTCACAAGAACATCTCGATGCTGGAAAAAGACACCGACAAAAAGTTCGGTGACAATTCCAATCCGCTGCTCGTCTCAGTCCGCTCTGGCGCTGCGGTCTCAATGCCTGGCATGATGGACACCATCTTGAACCTGGGCTTGAACGATCTCGCCGCCGATGGCCTGGGTCGCCTCACCAACAACATGCGTTTCGCCTACGACGCATACCGCCGCCTCATCAACATGTTCGGCGATGTCGTCCGCGGCGTAGATCACCACCACTTTGAAGAAGCCTTTAACAAGGTCAAGACAAAGTACAAGGCCACGATTGATACCGATGTGCCTGCCGAAGGCATGAAGGAACTCTGCGAAGAATACAAGAAGGTCTACAAGAAGTACACCTCTGAAGAATTCCCCCAGAACCCATTCAAGCAGCTCGAACTCGCAATTGAAGCAGTGTTTAAGAGCTGGAACAGCACCCGCGCAGTTGAGTACCGCCGCATTCAGGGCATTCAGGGCCTCACCGGCACTGCTGTCAATATCCAGACCATGGTCAACGGCAACATGGGTGAAGATTCCGGCACCGGCGTCGCATTCACACGCAACCCTGCCACCGGCGAAAACGAGTTCTACGGCGAATTCCTGATCAACGCACAGGGCGAAGACGTGGTCGCTGGTATCCGCACACCCCAGCCGGTCATCGGCATGGATAAGTGGAACAAAAAGGCCTACGCACAACTCCTCAAGATCCGCGGCATCCTTGAAAAACACTACAAGGACATGCAGGACATCGAATTCACCATTGAACGCGGCGAGCTTTACATGCTCCAGACCCGCAACGGCAAACGCACCGGTCCAGCCGCTGTCCGTATTGCCTGCGACATGGTGAAAGAACGCCTCATCGATGAGAAGCAGGCTCTGGTCCGCATTCCTGCATCAGATCTGCGTCAACTCCTCTTGCCAACATTTGATCAAACCAAGAAGAAGCTGGTTGAGACAATCGCCCGCGGTCTTCCGGCCTCATTCGGTGCAGCCGTCGGCTACCCGGCGTTTACCGCTGAAGAAGCAGTGGAACGCACACAGAAGGGCGAGCATGTCATTCTGGTCCGCAAAGAGACCAGCCCTGAAGACGTTGCCGGTATGCACACCGCCGCTGGCATCCTCACTTCAACCGGTGGCGCAACCAGCCACGCGGCAGTCGTTGCACTCGGCTGGGGCAAGTGCTGCGTCGTCGGCGCTGGCGAATTGCACATCGACGCCAAGGCTGGCACTATCAAGTGCGGCAAGCACTCCATCACTCGCAAAGATCTCATCTCCATCGACGGCGGCACCGGCGAAATCATGCTCGGGTCAGTTCCCACCTCTGAGCCAAAGCTCTCCGGCGACTTCTCAACGATCATGAAGTGGTCGGACAAGTACCGCACTCTGGGTATTCGCACCAACGCCGATTCGCCTTCTGACGCACAGCGTGCACGCGACTTCGGCGCTGAAGGCATTGGACTCTGCCGAACAGAACACATGTTCTTTGAAGGCGATCGCATCCGCTCGATGCGTCAGATGATTCTGGCCGAAACCCGCGAAGACCGTGAAAAGGCTCTGAAGAAGCTGCTGCCCGTGCAGCGAGATGACTTCATCGGTATCTTCAAGGCGATGAAGGGGCTTCCCGTCACTATCCGCCTGATCGATCCGCCACTGCACGAATTCCTGCCGCACGACGACAAGGGCCAGAAGGAAATGGCACAGTTGCTCAACATGAGCCTCGAAAAGGTCAAGCAGCGCGTCAGCCAGTTGCATGAGGCCAACCCCATGCTCGGCCATCGCGGCTGCCGCCTCTGCATCACCTATCCCGAAATCCTTGAGATGCAGGTTCGCGCGATCGTTGAAGCGGCGATTGAATGCCTCCGCAGCAACATCAAGTGCCTGCCAGAAATCATGATCCCGCTCATCGGCTTTAAGAAGGAACTCGAAGTTCTTCGTCTCGCCGTCGAAGAAACGATCGCCAAGACCAAGGAAGAGGAAGATTACAAGCCCAGGCTTGATATCAAGATCGGCACCATGATCGAAAGTCCTCGCGCGGCTGTCACTGCGAACGAAATCGCCGAGCACGCCGACTTCTTCAGCTTCGGAACCAAC
>SXOY01000174.1 GCA_005776545.1 Planctomycetia bacterium
GGTTGTGTTGAGGTCGGGATGGGTGCGTTGAACACCATTGTCAAGAACTGCAATCTTCAGCGAAGCGTCGCCGAGTGTGAAATCCCATGCCAATTCCGCATCCATGTCGATGTCGTTGTCCTGCATGAACTGCCACTGTTGATTGAAGAAAGGATCATTAGGAACTGCTGCAAACTGCAACGATTGCACAAAGTCAACCGCCGCCCAACGAATACCCGCTGCCGTCTGCATGGCATTTGCCTGCGCCATCACGTCAAAACCGTTGTTGTTCCCCGAGCGCAGGTGAGACACACCTTGTGATGGACCGAGTTGAGCCTCAATGACCTGTACTCCAGCGGGCATCGCGGCGGCCTTGGATTGATCAAGATCAGCGCGGACCAAAATTTCCGGCGTCGGAATTCGGTAGCCATCAGCAATGAGTTCATTATCAAAAACCGGTGCCGCAAATGACACAAGACCTGTCGCAAGGACCTTATCGAGCATGGCTCGCATGTCCTGCGTTGACTTGGCAACTTCAACAAGGTGTACAACCACGAAGCGAGATGCAAGGTCGATTTCCGGTGTGATGGCGATACCGGCCTGTGCCAGAGCCTGAGCGGCGGCGGCTTTCTGATTGCCCTCGCCTTCAACGTTGATAATGAGCGCCATCTGCGGCTTGAGATTGAGCGGGATTGCTACATCGTTGAAGTAAAAGAAGTTTGGAGTATGTGCTTCCGCGAATTGCGTTCGAGTGGAGACGCGTGCAACGGCGTCCGCAAGGGCCGCAGTCTTGCGTGCCACAACCTGGGCCTGGAAATCGATATCGCGCTGGTCGACGGGGGCCGCAGGTGCAACATCGAACTTCTCTACCGGAGCCTTGACGTTGGAAGTCCGGAAGCTTGATTCAACCGGGCGGCCAGTATCGACACCGGTCGCCGCCAGACCCGAAGCGGCCAAACCACATGAACACAAAAGTGCGAATTTTGACATCGGTCACCCTTTCAATACGTGAAGCGTCCCCCGCAGACGTGGTGCGGGGCTATCGCATTCACGCATCGCGGCGGTGTGAACCTTTGTTTTTGTCGCGCTTTTTGCTTTTCGCACTGCGGCGCTGCCCGCCAGTCATGCCGCGGCCCGAATCCAGGCTGCCAAAACCCATACCTTTGCCGCCACTCATCCCGCCGCCGAGTGGGCCGGCGAGCTTGATTTTGCCTACAGCGCGGCCAGTTCCATCCGAAACAACCAGTTCCATTTCGCGCCGGGGCAGGTCAACCGAGACGATCTTCACCTTGACGCTGTCGCCCATGTTATACGAGCGGCCCGATTTCTCATCGACCAGTGCGCCGGTGCGTGGATCAAGTTTCCAGAATGGAATGGCATTAGCACGCGTCGTGTCGCCGGGAAGATCGGTGGATTTGACAAACCCGTCAATGACGTATTTGTCGAGCTGAACAAACACACCTTTGACATTGACGCCGGTGATAACCCCCGGAAATTCTTCGCCCAGGTGTGTCGACAAAAGTTGAAGAACCAGAAAGCGGCGAAGCGAATCTTCAGCATCCGATGCGTTGATCTCTCGCGTGGTGGCGTTGTGCCCGATTTCCAAAAGTTCTTTCTCATCGAGGCAGTCTTGCTTGTCTCCCAGTTTGTTGCCGAGTTTGGCCCACTCCGCCTCGCCCTTTGGCGGGTTCTGGCCGTTGTCAGTCAGCTTGAGATATTCAGCCAGTGCACGATGCACCGTGAGATCTGCGTAGCGCCGGATCGGGCTGGTGAAGTGCGCGTACGCAGTCGATGCGAGCGCAAAGTGCCCCACAAGCGCAGGCGAGTATTCAGCTTTGGAGAGCGTGCGGAGAACGGCCATATGTACTGCGCGAGCGGCGGGTGTGCCGCGGGTTGCGTTGACCAGGCCCTGAAGCTCTTCGCGTGTCGGTTTCTGCGGACTCTTGTAGCCTGCGACCATGGACGCTTTGCGTAGTTGGTCGATATCACCGGGAATTGGTTCAGGGTGAATTCGCCGAAGCAGCGGCACATCAAGCTTCTCAAAGAGCCGCGCGAGCACTTCGTTGGCTTCAACCATGAACATTTCAATCAAGGTGTGCGTGAATGCATCATCTTCTTTTTCGGCGTCCACAACCTTGCCGTTCTCGTCATAAATCAGAACGCATGCGGGCAGTTCAAGCGAGATCATGCCCTGACGCTGGCGGCGGCCTTGAATCGCCTTCGCCAGGAAGTTCATGTCCTTCAACGTCGAAATCAGCTTATCTGTGTAAATCGGCGGCGTCTTCGCATGCTTCTTCGCCTCTTCCTGATCGCCATCGATCAGCGCCTGTGCTTCAAGATACGTGAGGCGCTTCGTCGACTTAATAAGAACCTGCGCAACGCCTTCAGCCTTGACATTGCCATCGCGGTCATAGGTCACGATCGCGCTCTTGCAGTAGCGGGGGACGCCTTCCTGCAACGAGCAGATGCCGTTTGACAGAACCTCAGGCAACATCGGGATCACATGCCGCGGCAGGTATACCGAGTTGGCGCGATCTCTCGCCTCGACATCCAACGGGCTGTTGCGCGGAATGAAGTGCGCAACATCGGCGATGTGAATCGAAAGTTCCCAGCCGCCCTGAATGCGGTCGCTGCGCCGAATGCTGATCGCATCGTCGTAGTCTTTCGCATCCGGCGGATCGATCGTGATGATGTAGTCTTCAGTGAGGTCAAGCCGCTTGCCCAGCGCTGATGGACCTTCCGCGTCAAA
>SXOY01000175.1 GCA_005776545.1 Planctomycetia bacterium
ACGCCAGGACTGCTCCAGGCCCCTGTGACATAGCGGCCGTTTGGAGAAATCGCGTAACCCGTTGTGTTATCAATGGTATTTGGAACCGGGGTAAACGATGGTCCCTGCGCTTCCGCGAGCGAACCTGCAAGCAGGAGTCCAAATGCACACACAAACCCCATCCAGCCAGAATTCGCGCCGCCGCTCTTTGTGTGTGTTCTAATTGGGTTCGTCATAACCTTCTCCGTCAGTTGAGGTCTGGCCATTTTCCGCCCCTTACGCGGCGTGCTACACCTCCTCTGCGGAATTCCCAGTTTCGTGACGCCAAGATTCTTGATTCGAAGCTCGAAAAGACACAATTCAACGCCGCCGGAGTGCGACGTGTCCGATAACAGTTCGTGAACGCGATTGTCTGTTTCCCCATCCCTCGCGGCCTTATCGCCCTGGCTGAGTCTCCAATCGTTCTGCAGTGACTCGTATTGCCAGGTACACAGCGTGGCACTGATCAATAGGCTCGACGAATCCGTCGCGAGCAATCTCCATCGCCAACCGGGATGCAATTCTGGCTTCCTCAATTCGTCCAAGTGCGGCAAGGCTCTCCGTCTGCTCATTGTAAAGGAAACCACTCGCCCAGGCCGCGCCTTTCTTGCGCAGAACGACCGGCAACCGAGTCTCAATTGCCGCGAGTGCCTCCTCAGGTCGCGCGAGCTTTCTCAGAGCTTGCGCGCGAACTGCAACAAAATACGTCGCCCAGTCTTCTGATGTCACCGGGTCGGTGAGGTCGACTCCGATGGCCGCCTCATGTGCTGACTTTTCGGCATACTCCAACTCTGTTCCGGCCAGCGCAAGAATTCGAGCATGCTTCCCCTGACCAATGAACGCGCCGATCGTGCCAGGGTGATTGCGTTTTGCATGTGCCGCCGCGATCTCTCGAGAATATGCAACACCAACATCCGCCTGCCCAAGGCGGACGTAGCACTTGATCAACTCTCCTGTGATTTCAATGCTGCGGGGATTCAGGGGAAATGTTAATCGATCGAGAGTTGTGCGGGCTAACAGGTAACTCTCAACAGCCTGTTTCTGCGATTCGCATTGTGTTGAAAGTACGCTGGCGATTTGTAATGAGGTCTCTGCCCACAAGAGCGACTCGCGCTTCCCCTGCGACTCAAGTTTCCCCTGTGCCTTTCGCAGCAGGCCAAGCGCTTCGCTGGCATTCTCAACCAAAGACCCCAGTCGTACCGTTTCAACCAGCAGTTCTTGTGAATCCGCTCCAAACGCACCCTCAATAATGCGATACTGATCTCGAAGTAACTGCTCACCGACTGATACGTCGCCATTCGGTGATAACAGGGCACTCGCATAGTTTCCTACGCATGCGCGTGAGAGCTTGTCTGTTGGCCCTAGCGCCCTGTGGCTCGCTTCATATGCCACTTTACTGTGGAACAAGCTCGTAGCAAAGTCGTTCTTCAGCCTCGCTTCATGCGCACATTGAAGGTGTGACAAGATCGTCCTTCGATGCAGTGGACCAAACGTCGCCTCGTTCAAGTGAAGTGATTCTCTGCTGAATGATTCTGTGCGCGGATCAAGTCCGGTCTCTCGGAGCGTCTCAGCAAGAAGCGCCAACATGTCGGCACGCAGCACAGGGTCATCGTGAAATTGCCCCTTCACCTTTTCGGCTGCTAATGAGATCATGTCACGAGCAGACACTGCCTTCCCGGGAGCGCCAGCAGAACCCCATCCCGTCGGTTCGTGATATGGATACAGGTCTGGATCCCATAGCAATCTGTCGGGTCCGGCGATCTCAAGTGGGCTTGCCGATCGTAGCGTGTTGATCAGAAAGTCCGCCGAACGAGTTGCGCGTTCGCTCTGCATTAACGCTTCACGCGTTGCCGCTCGCGCACGTGACAACCCTATGGCCAACCCAGTCATCCCTGTGACAAGCGCTATCGCCACGGCAATCCCTGCCGCCATTCCAAATCGATTCCGCTTTGCGAACAAATGTACCACATGCGCTGCCGATGAGTGTCGTGCCTGAACCGGTCTGAACCCCAGAAAACGCTGAATATCCGCGGCAAGTTCCGTCGCCGATTGATACCGCTGCTCGCGATCTTTTTGCATCGCTGTTTCAACAATCGCTTCCAGATCACCAGCAAGCGAGTGATCATGTTCTGAGACTTTTCTGGGTACCTCGCCTCGTATCACTCGAATCGCATCAGCCACTGAGCCGGTGTCTACGCGATAAGGCACCTGACCTGTCAGCAGTTCATACAACACCACTCCCAGCGAATACACATCCGATCGAACATCTACATCCAGCGGATCTCCTGAACAGGATTCAGGACTCATGTAACCAAGTGTTCCTACGAGCTTCCCCGAATTGCCCTTCTGCGGCGGCAGGCGAGACTCCTCCAACGCCTGTGCGACGCCGAAGTCAATCACTTTCGGAGCATCGCCGCCATCTATGAGAATATTGGCTGGCTTGATATCCCGGTGAACAACCCCTCGCTGGTGTCCGTGCTGAATCGCTTCGCATACCCGGATGAACATCTTTAATACGTCGTTCCGTGTGGGCGTGCGCTCGCGAACCCACTGATCAATCGGATGTGCATCAGGAATGAACTCCATCGCGATAAATGGAGTTACTGTCCCCGACACGTCGCGCGTATAAGTTCCGGATTCGTACACCTGTGCAATTGCTGGATGTCGAAGTCGCGCAAGAATGCGAGATTCTTCATCAAAACGTGTTCGCATCGATTCCGTCAGCAGCGTGTTATGCAGGAGTTTCACAGCCACACTTCGGTCCAGCGTGGTATCAATGGCCTCAAATACCGAACCCATACCACCAGAGTCGATCAATCGAACAATGCGATACTTCCCGATCATTTCTCCGGGTGCGACCTTCGCATGCAATTCCATTCCCGCTTCGGTCCACGGGCGGTTGCTATCGCCGAGTCCATATTGCGCACCTTCGTGCGCTGCCAGCAACGACAACACTTCCGTGCGAAGCCCAGGCTCAAGCGAGCATTGCTTGAGTATCTCCTCGCGTGCAGGTCCCGAAGCCTCCAGCACCCGCACAAATGCTTCCTTGACTTTGGGCCAGGGCATCCTGCTCATGTCGCAATCCCCCGGCCTATTTCTCGCAACAGCCAGGCCTTCGCCACTTGCCAGTCGCGGTCTACTGATCTTGGTGAGGTCCCAAGAACATTCGCCGTTTCGTCGATCGAAAGGCCCGCAAAATATCGAAGGTTCACAACCTCCGCTAACGCCGGATCAGTCTTCGCAAGTGTTTGCAACGCAGCTTCAAGGACAATCCAGTTCACATTGTCAGCATCCGGAGGATCATGCGCCGCTTCCTCCGCCAACTCCAGTGGCACTCTCTCGAGCCCGCCCCCTCGCTTCTGACTCTTGCGCGTTCGCGCACGGTCCACAAGAATCCGCCGCATCGCAAGCGCCGCCGCGGCAAAAAAATGCTTCTTCCCGTTCCATTTCGAATCGCGTGACCCAGCAATCCTCACATACGCTTCATGCACAAGGGCCGTCGGCTGAAGTGTGTTGCCCGGTGATTCACGCGCCAACCGCTGTGCAGCTAAAACCCGCAAATGGTCGTACACCAGCGGCAACAAATCCTCTGCCGCCGCAGCATCTCCGCTGGCCGCCAACTCCAGTCCTCGAGTAACATCAGATTGATCGCCCTGGAAGTCCACCCCTCATTTTAGCAGTCTGCGGCGATCGCCTGTAAATAATCCAGGCAGTCAAAGAAATCGATAACTCCATCAGCGTTGAAGTCCGCTTCAATCGACTGATCGCTGAATGTCTGAACAGAGTTTAGATAGTCGAACAGGTCCACAACGTGATCGAAGTTCATGTCGGCCAGGCACGGATGTCCGATGTTCTGGTGATTTGCAATCGTGGCATGAGAGTATGCGCCGCAGTAGATCGCAACTTCATCGATCTTCTGGTTGAGGGTGCCTAGCGCCCAACCTCGCCGCCGTCTCCTGAATCGCCGCGTTCACCGCATGACATTGATCTATTGGCGAGGTAAACCCTTCGCGTGCAATTTCAAGTGCCAGCTTCGAAGCTTCGCGAGCCTCATCGATTCTGCCGAGCAGTGCCAGTGCCTCAGCTCGCTCATTCTGCAAAAATCCAGTAGCCCACGCTGGCCCTCTCATGTTAGATATCTTCGGAATTCGCTCATCGATTGCCGCCAACGCCTCTTCCGGTCTTCCGAGCTTTCGAAGCGCCTGTGCCCGCACCGCGACAAATGAAATCGCCCAGTCCCCCGAAATGACCGGATCAACAAGGTCTATTCCCGCAATGGCCTGACTTGCCATGCTGTCTGCATTTTCAAGCTCTACTCCTGCAAGCGCAAGCAATCGCGCGTGCCTCCCCATACCAACAAACGTGCCGATGGTACCGGGGTGATATCGGTTGGTTTTTGCTCCAGTAATTTCTGTTGAATATGCAACCGCGAGGTCCGCCCTGCCGAGTCGTACACAGCACTTGATGAGTTCCAGTGTAATCTCAATACTGCTCGGATTGAGTGGAAAAATAAGCGAGTCATACGCAGTCCGAGCCAGCGAAAAACTCTCAACGGCCTCTGATTGTGACACGCACTCTCT
>SXOY01000176.1 GCA_005776545.1 Planctomycetia bacterium
ATGGGATCAGTAATCCGCTGGAGCAGGCGGAAGTGAAAGTGTGGGAGCTGGGAGTGTGAGTTTGCGGTGCCGCTCACTGCATCAGCGTGTTTGGGAGGAACAGTGCTCTTAACGCAGAGTCGCTGAGACGCAGAGGAAGGCAGGAAGAGTATTAACATCAGATACACACGATGGCAACGATCTGAAGAAGGCATCGGAAAAACGGTATCAGACCATTCTCCTTTGCCTTTCTCATTCTTACCTCAGCGTCTCTGCGACTCTGCGTACCAAGCGTTGTTCTTCGTTGGCGAGCAAGTGACAATTAGACGGACTGCGGTTCGCCCTTGCCGCGGACCCAGCGGAAGAATTCGTTTTCGTGGACTTGTTCGCGGCTCTGGGAAGTGCCGGTGGTCGCTGGCGTTTCGAGGTATTTGCGGCTGATGGCGGCGGAACTGAGACCCATGAAGAGCGGCGCGGGATGGAGGGGGCGGGAGAGGAGTTCGGGGTGGAATTGCCCGGCGATGAAGTATGGATGCGTGACGCGTGGGCCAGATGTCTTTTGCTCGCCTTGGCGGAGTTCAAGCACCTGCATGATCGGTGTAGATGGGTGTCGACCTGAGAAAACCAGGCCGCCCTGCTCGAGTTGCTGGATGAACTTGGGGTCGACTTCGTAGCGGTGGCGGAAGCGTTCGCGGGTTTGCGTCACTTTGCCGTAAAGAAAGCTGGCGAGAGAGTTTTGCGTGAGGATCACATCTTGAGCGCCCAGACGCATGGAGCCGCCGAGACCTTCGATTTGCTTCTGTTCTGGCAATTCACTGATGACGGGGAAGGGCGAATTGACATCGAATTCTGTGCTGTTCGCGCCTGCGAGGCCCAAGACGTTGCGGGCGAATTCGATCACTGCGACCTGGAAGCCCAGACAGATGCCCAGGTACGGAATGCCATTTTCGCGGCAGTAGCGGACTGCGGAAATCTTTCCCTCTACGCCGCGGCTGCCGAAGCCTCCGGGAACGATGACGCCGTCGAGGTTGGCGGCCATTGCCGCGACGTTGCTGTCGTTGACATCTGTCGTGTCAATCCAGTCAGTGTTGACCTTGCAACAGAGATGGGCTGCGCAGTGCTCGATGGACTTGTCGATCGAGGCATAGGCATCGCGAAGATTGGCGTACTTGCCAGCGATGCCGATCGAAACTTCGCGCTTGGGCGGCGATGTGAGCTTGTTGACAAACGAGGTCCATTTCTCACGCGCTTTGTCTTCGTGGGAAACATCGACGCGATCGTGGAGATTCAGGATCGAGAGGATTTCGCGATCGAGGCCTTCGTGACGCATGTCTTCGGGGATGGTGTAGATGCTCTCGCGATCGTGCATGCTAAACGTCCGGCGCAAAGGGACGTTTGAGAACATGGCGATCTTCTGCATGACCTTTTCGTTGACTGGGTTGGAAGCGCGGCAGCCGATCATGTGGGGCTGGACGCCAGCTTCGAGGAGGCGTTTGATGCCGAGCTGAGCTGCTTTGGACTTTTGTTCGCCAAGAGCTTTGGGCTCAATCACGTAGGTGAGAGCGACGAAGCAGCAGGAGTTGGGGCCTTCTTCGAAGGCGAGCTGGCGAATGGCTTCGATGAAGAAGTTGTTTTCGTAATCGCCGACTGTGCCGCCAACTTCGATGATTACGACATCTGCGGGGTTTTTGCCATCGCCGATGAGGGCGAGTTCGCGGAGTTTGCGTTTCACTTCACCGGTGTAGTGCGGGATCACCTGCACATCGCGGCCGAGGTAGACGCCCTGGCGTTCGCGTTCCAGGATTTCAGAGAAGATGCGGCCGCTGGTGGTGAAGTTTTCGACGCTGAGGTTTTGATCCAGGACGCGTTCGTAGGTGCCCAGATCCATGTCACATTCGGTACCGTCGTCCAGCACGAAGACTTCGCCGTGGCGATATGGGTTGAGTGTGCCGGAATCGAAATTGAGGTAACCCTCGAGCTTGATGGGGGCAACGCTCATGCCCTTGTCTTTCAAGATCTTGGCGATGCTGGAGGCGAAAATACCCTTGCCCAGGCCGCTGATGACTGTGCCGAAGACTGCGATGTACTTGTGGGCGCCGCGAATATATCCGTCGGGAACGGGGCTATAAAACTCAGAATCGGTGTTGCCCGATCCCACACCTAGACTGGCGAGGGAAATTCCGCCGCCGGGCTGGGAGGATGTTGATTTACTTGTGGCTTTGGTGTTCTTGTTTGAGGACGAGCGGCTGGCAGAAGGACGCGGCGAGGTGACAAAGCCGTAATCTTCTGCCAATGAGCCGTCCATGGACATTGGTTGGGGGGGCATTGGATAGTGTATGACCAACAAACGTCAAGGAAGCAAGAATTATTGGTGAACGAATACGAAGAATGATCTGGATTAGGGGATAGTGAGTCGAACGAGGGAGCCGCCATTGCGCATTCATTTGCTGTTTAGAACTATTCTATTTGTCGTTTGTTTGTGCCTTGGTGACCAGTCCGCTCCAGGCCAGATAAGCAGGGAGCATGCCGCCCCACCGACCTTTGATGAAGCGACCGGGCGGACACTAGCGCATTTCCCCCCTTCCCCCACGTTTGACCATCTTCATATGTCGTTGGAATTGTCATGGCTCGACACCAAGGTTGCGAAATTGGAGGCCACTGAGACGTTAATTGTCAAGGCGCGTGGGCGAGCGCGAGACGTGCTGAAACTGCATGCTCCGACTCCGAAACAGATGAAACTGACGGAAGTGAGTTGCCTTCAACGGTCAGACCTCACGCACACACACACTGGCGACAATTTGCACATCACAGTTTCGCCGGCGGCAGGGGTAGATGAGGAACTCACTTTCACCTTCAAGTTCTCGCTTGATTTTTCCAAGAGCATCTCCGGCGGTTTGATGTATCACAACGGAAGGCCATCGGGGAAAAATGAGACTGAGAAATCGCCCATGATCTTCAGTCAAGGCGAAGCGGAACTGAATCGAATGTGGTTCATTGGACATGATTTTCCCAACGAGCGATTGACAACAGAATTGAACGTGCGGGTGCCGGTTGGATTTCAGGCAATCTCAAATGGCGGGCTGGTTGAACACAAGATAGAGGCCGACTTTGAGCAGTGGCATTGGCGGATGAGCTTGCCGCACGTCAATTATCTAGTTGTGCTCGCGATTGGAAAATGGTCCGCAGTTCAGTTGCCCGCGGCAAAGATCGAACGTGATGGAAAGGTAGATGAGATACCGTGCACGGTGTGGACGGCGATTGGAACAGAGGAGCGGGCAAAGGATGCGTTTGCGAATACGCCGCGAATGCTGGAGTTTTTCAGCAGGAAATTCGATGAACCGTACCCGTGGGAGCGATATGACCAGGTTCTTGTGCGGAACTACGGAAGCAGTGGAATGGAGAATTCCGCGGCGGCGATCTTAGGAGATATGGCACTTGCGAACTGGAAACCCGGGGGGCCCGAACTTGAGATGTTGATGGCCCATGAGTTGTCGCATCAGTGGTTTGGGGACTTGGTGACTTGCCGCAGTTGGGAGCACATTTGGCTCAATGAAGGATGGGCAACATTTTCAGAAGCGCTGTGGGCCGCAGAACTTGCAGGTGGCGGCGATGCCGGACAACTGGCGCACAACCTCGTCATGGAGCACTATCGTGATGAGCAATACATCTCCAACGCTGATGCGCCAGTTGATGCGTCGGCCATGGTGGATCGGAGGTACAGCAACGCAGATGCAGTGTTTGAGAAAGCCGATAATCCGTATGCCAAAGGCGGCTGGGTGTTGCAGATGCTGCGGCACAAGGTTGGCGAGGCAGCATTTTGGAGAGGAACCCACGCCTACCTGAATATGTGGAAATTCAAGGAAGTTGAAACTTCAGAATTTCGCCGGGTGATGGAGGATGCGAGCGGTGAGAGTCTCGAATACTTCTTCGATCAATGGTGTTATCACCCCGGAATTCCCATGATTGAATACAGCGTGGATTGGGATTCATCGAAGGGAATTGCCAAAGTAGATTGGAGGCAAACCCAGGCGATTTCGGCGGCCCGGCCTGCCTGGGAGATTGACTTGCCAGTTGTGTTTATGCGTGAGAATGAAATCTGGCGATGTGTGATACCGATTTCGGGAACTGCGGGGAGTGCATCTTTTCACGCCTCGCCAGGCGAAAGGCCCAACGCCGTGATGGACCCGCTTATGACGGTCTTGTGCTCAGTTCGCGAGGTGGTTCCTGCAACAACTCCAATCCGGTGAATTGCAGGACGCTTACCATTGGGTATGAAGCGTTTTGTTCATCAGGTTGATCGAAGGATTGATTCGCTCCTTGCCGTTGCAAGACCCGTGAGTGCCGGCGTTCTATTGGGGGCGATGCTCTATGCGTCCGGATGCACTTCAGAATC
>SXOY01000177.1 GCA_005776545.1 Planctomycetia bacterium
AACTCATCGCTCAGCACTCAGCACTATTCCGCGGCGATTCATCGCCAAATGTGATCGCGTTCTTGCCCGCTCGCTTGCATTGCATCGACCGCTGATCAGCGATCTTGATAAGTTCTTCGGCTGAACGCGCATCCCACGGATACGTGGCCAGACCGCCGGAGATTCCCAGCGGAGTTTGCGTTCCTGCAAGTTTTGGAAATCGCTGGTTACGAATCTGTTCCTGGAATCGTTTGGCAACCTGGAGCAGATCTTCGGGGTGGCGACTGCCCGGATCGCGTGGACCTTGCGGCTCGTGGAAAATAACCGCAAACTCATCGCCACCAATGCGGCAGACTTTATCAGTTGGACGAATCACGCTCTTGAGAAGTTTGACCGTTTCGGCCAGAATCTCATCACCCGCGGCGTGTCCATTCTCATCGTTCCATCGTTTGAAATCGTCGATGTCAAAATAGAGAATCGTAAGTGAACGTCGCAATTTGCGTGCTTGAGCAATTGAATCCGACAAAAACTTCTCAAAATAGCGGCGGTTCCACGCCCCCGTGAGAGAATCGACAAACGCCCAATCTCGCAGCTCAGAGATATTCTGATCGAGCCGGAGCCATTGCGACAGCCACGCCGCGAAAGGCGGTAGTTTTTCGAGTGCGGTGCGTGCGTGCAATTTGGCGATTCCGCGGCCTTCAATCTCAATAAGCACACCAGGAAGCGAATCGCCGACATCCGTCAGCGTCACACTCGCATCGCCGGTTGCAGTTCGAACAATTTCAAGAGCCTCTGCACGAATGTCCTTGCCGCTCAGCACAGCTCGCAACATGCGGTCGCTTGCGGAATTCAGTGAATTTGAAGTCGCCGGAGGCGGCACACTTTCGGCGACCTTTGATTCGAGTGGCTGGGGCACTTTGCTGGGAGTCGCTGGTACATTTTCATACAGCGGCACGGCAATCGCGGAGAAATTGTCTACAAATACGCCACCCGGCGCCGACAGCGTGCTGGGATATTTTGACAGGTCGTCAAATCCGTTTTTGGACTGTGCTGGATTTTTCTGTGAAACGAGTGTCGACCTTGTTGTTGCCACAGGGGGCACGGGAGGACCGTTACGCGGCGGAGTTGCAACCGGGCTGACACCTGCGAAAAACGCATCAGGTTCTTCGCTGTCTTGAACAGGAATAGCAAACGCGCCAACACACTCCATTGCATTGGCATCCATCGCGATAGATCCAAAGTACCCATCGCTCAGCGACTGATCGACATCGCTTCTTGCACATGCAAGAAACAGCCGCGTTTCAGAATGCACCATCTGCAGCCCACGTAGAAATTCGGCGGCACCATCCCCCTTATTGCCAAAATCTTCAATCAGCAGCGCAACATCGGTTCCGACGACCACGATCACATCTGAAGGGGAATGCGAATCGATCGGAAGCGCGACTTCTGCAATAGCCTCTATTGGGTTACGGACTCGGATGATTTCTGTGCCGCGAATCTTGCGAATGACATCATCAATGCCAGTCCGTCCGATGAGGACGATTCGTGCACAGAGCGTCAGGTTGAGAGCATCTAATTCGTTCACACGATTACCTTTTGGAAGCAGGCGTTGGCCAGTCGGAGTACGTTTTCATACCTGTCAAGAAGTGTGTCCGCCTTTGTCATCATCAGCCAATAGCATGGCCATTTCATCAGGAGTTAATACGTTTGAAATGGCGTTGTGATTTCTTTGTGTCGGATTTTCGCGGTTATCGGACGATTTTGCTCGAATTTCAAATTGATTATTGTCTAACTCACCCGGCGTTTGCAGATTGAGATGCGGCACGATCGGGACAACAAACGGCGCTGCTTTCTCAAGAAGCGAATGCGAATCTCCGGATTGCGCGAGCTTTAGTTCAGGCGGCTTGGACTGCGGCTTGGACTGTGGACCGGCCTGTGCACCAGATTGTTGCCTTGCGGAACCGAGCTGTTCTGCCCGAGCAACGACATGAACCTGTGGTGTGGTGCCGGGACGTTTAGCCTGCTGTTTCTGTAAAGTGACACGCGTGAGCCGGGCGATATCAGCGGGGGTAATCGCGCGCAGCATTTCCGGCGAACCAGATTCGTAGCACCACGGCCGCGTCGTGGGGCAAAATTTGTCCATCGCGCACAAGACATCACATACGCCAGGAAGTCTCTCAGGCTCAACCAGCAACAGTACCGCCGCCTCTCTTGTACCGGCCCGCATCGCGCGTTCCAAAGAAGTCAGATGAGCGATTGCGGCGGGAGCACTGGAACATTGTGTGACCAGCAAGCCCTGCCAGCGTTTAAGCACATCCGCCAGTTCCGGATCAATCTCGCGTCCCGGTGCATGCCATAGCACGCAAATAACGCGTGCTGGCAATACCCGCTTGTCTGCGGAGGCCTGGGTTTTTGGTTGGGCATCCATGCACCGCGAGTATATCACAAACCAGCAAAACCTGTTGTGTTTTTTCGGCCTTTTCGATGATTTTCAGGCTTGAATCACGCAGCGGGCGTTCAATGACCCAATTTGTCAGTAACGCAGACGGATATTCTTGCATCCAAAGAGGCCCCATGCAAACACTCCCAGTTGACAGCACCCAACTTCTCGCAAATCTCTCCTGGCGTTATGCCGTGAAGAAATTTGATCCCACACGCAAGATCGCCGCTGCGACGTGGAAAACACTTGAACAGGCGACAGTTCTGGCCCCTTCTTCATACGGCCTGCAACCGTGGCGCATGGTGGTGATCACCGACCCCGCAGTTCGAATTCGTCTTCGAGCCGCCGCATACAACCAAAGCCAGATCACCGATGCCTCACACTTGGTAGTATTTGCGAGACGAAAAGAAGTGACGCAGGCTGATATCGCAACCTATGTTCAGCGGGTTGCGACAGTTCGCAACACTTCTCTTGAATCCCAGGAAGATTTCAAGCAGATGATGAACAGAAGCGTGGCCACTCCTGCGAATCTGCCGGGCGGCAGCATGGACACCTACACGCGCTCGCAGACCTACATCGCCCTGGGGTTTTTCCTCTACACCGCGGCACAATTGAATATCGATGCGTGTCCGATGGAGGGTTTTGAGCCTGCGAAGTTCGATGAAATCCTCGGCCTCACCGCCGACGGCTACGCGGCATCAGTCGTAGCCACAGCAGGATACCGCGCCACAGATGACTGGCTCGCAGGACTTGCGAAAGTTCGCCCAGAGCAAGAAATGATTATCAAGCATGTCTGAATCAGTCTGGCATGTGCGGCTGAATCTCAAACGTCGCGGTGCGGAAAATCTGCACAGCCTGAGTGAGTGGAATTGAACACACGCCGCGGCTGACTGCGTAGCCGTTCTTAATGCCCGGCTCACCCTTTGGCTTGAATGTGTTGCCGTGTGGATTCCAAATCCGCAGGCAGTCTTTTTCTTCATCAAACGCCAACACCGCATAAGCATGATTTCCCGCAATTCCCGGCGGATTCATGTCTTTCGGCGTCGACACGTTCATCAGCGAGTTTTCTTTCGTTGCAATTTTCAGTTGAGCGCGGAGCTTGGAGGCAAGATCATCAGTATTAGATCGCTCTGCGTTCAGTTTTGTCTTCAAACTCATCGACTTGGTGTCATTTCCGGTGAAAGCACGGATAGTGGTACGTATGGACCCGCCATGAGCAATGGCATCGCTTCCAACCTCCATCGGTGCAACACCGGGCTTGGCCTTTGTGGTTTTCGCGCGAAGAACACCAAATGCTTCTTCAAGAACTGGTAACCACAAGCCTTCATCGCCAGTCGTAGAAGTCAGGCAGATTTGCGTATCGGTGAGACGCGGTATCTGAACTTTCCCGCCATGCCTGAACGTCACCGAGTAACCACTGTCGTTCTGCTGAATCATGCTCTGGATTGAATTGGCATCGCGATGCAATGCCGCCCCGATAGCGGCAACCAGAAAACAATCGCCCAGTGGCCCCTGATGACACGCATCCAGATCAGGAGTCTGATCAATGAAGAGGTCTCGCTTGGTGCCGGTGATTCGCTTACATGCGCGAGTGTATCGATCGACAAGTCCCTTGCGGCCTTTGGCTTTCTCGGCCCGCTCATGTTCATCCTGCTCCGAGGCCAGTTCTGCACTGCCACCATCTGACTCTTCGCTCAAGAGATAATCACGCGTGAACGGCGGATAGGTGACTTTTGTAGAACGTCGGGCAAGTTTGAGCGAAGCAATCGCCGCCGCTTGCTCGCCCGTATTGGCATGGTCGAGTGACAGACAATCAAGCTCAGTCGCCGACAACACCTGATCCTGATTGGCATCCCACGTATCAAAGTGGTTGTGCACAATTGTGCGAAATGGGGTTGGAACAGCGAGAATGGCGGCCAAGATCGCAAGCATCTTGCCCAGTATAACCAAACCCCGCCACAATTGTTGCAACTATTTCGCGGCAGCTTGTATCGCAAAAAGGGTCGGTTTCAGTGTTGTAGTAAGCAGCAATCGCGAATTCCTGAGGCGTTTCAGATATGCGGTAGCCGAATTGCGAAGCCGCGGATGTCCGGCGACAAGTTCCTGTGCGTTTCGTTCGACCTGCCGTTCAATCTCAATCCCGACTTTGGAGACCCTGGATGAGGCAATCTGCCGATGCGCTAGCACTCTGTCACCTTCGGCAGCAATGGCCTTCTTGGCATCCAAAACTGCGAACCATCGCTTGTCTCTCTTGCCACGGGCAAGTGTCACATCGTCAAGTATGAGTACGCCACCCGGCTTCACAAACTCGCGGCAGAAATCCAGTGCCTCATCCATCGGCAAGAGGTTGAGCATCATGACGACATCGTACTTTCTTGAAGCTCGAAACGTGCAAACATCGGCGATCATAAGTCTCAACTGAACGCCACGGGATCTGGCAAGTGCCTTCGCGCTTCGAACGAAATCAGGGGAGGCATCGACCCCGGTGACCTTGCAACCAAATGTTGCTGCAAGTTCAACAGCCACTAGACCTTTGCCACACGCAAGATCAAGAACCG
>SXOY01000178.1 GCA_005776545.1 Planctomycetia bacterium
GAAGTGGATTTTGAGTTCGGATAACCCATTGACGGCAAGGGTTGCGATGAATCGCATCTGGGCGCATCATTTCGGGCGCGGAATTGTGGAGACCAGTGAGAATTTTGGTACACGTGGAACGCCGCCGAGTCATCCGCAGTTGCTAGATTGGCTCGCAACGGAGCTGGTGCAGCAGAAGTGGAGCCTCAAGGCGATGCATCGACTGATTGTGACTTCGGCAACGTATCGGCAGAGTGCGAGTGCATCGGATCGATTGCGCGAACTTGATCCGGACAATGTGTTGTTGGCACGCGGGCCACGAGTGCGGCTTGAGGCAGAAGTGGTGCGAGATCAGGCGCTGGCGATTGGCGGACTGTTGTCGCAGAAGATGGGTGGGCCACCGGTTTTCCCGGGGCAGCCTGATGGATTCCTGCAGACTCCTTACAGCGATAATCGGTGGAAGACCAGTGAAGGGGAAGATCTGCACCGGCGATCGATCTTTACCTTCTGGCGACGCACATCGCCTTATCCGTCGTTTACGACTTTCGATGCGCCTTCACGCCAGGTGAGTTGCACACGACGACCGCGGACGAACACGCCTCTGCAGGCATTGACCACATTGAACGATCCGGTGTACATGGAGGCAGCGAAGGGGCTTGCCTCAAGAGTGATTGCTTCTGATCAACACGACATTGCCGGACGAATCACACTGGCGATGAAGCTGTGTCTTTCGCGCGGCCCAGATCCGGAAGAACTTCAAAGATTGACAGCGCTATATCAGAAAATGCACTATCATTTCGAGAATCACAGCGATGTAGCGAGTGAGTTAGTCGCAGGAGTACCTGTGCCGCCTGGTGCCAATGAGGTGGACTTGGCGACATGGACGATTGTGGCAAACGCCCTGTTGAATCTTGATGAGCTACTGACAAAGGGGTGAATTGTGGAGAAGTTGCAACAATTCAATCGCCCGCAGGATTTATTGGGAGTAACGCGCCGTCATTTTTTCAGCCGCTGTTCTACGGGAATGGGGGCAATGGCGCTGGCATCGCTGTTGCAAGAGTCGGTGTTTGCAGATTCACCGGCGGGAACTGCGGATTCACTTATGCCGCGTGCTTCGCACTTTCCGGCGAAGGCGAAGCGGATCATCTTTCTGCACATGGCGGGTGCGCCATCGCAGCTTGATCTCTTTGATCCAAAGCCAAAGCTTGTTGAACTCGATGGCAAGCCGATTCCGGTTGAACTTTTGAAGGGTGAGCGATTTGCGTTTATTCGAGGGACGCCCAAGGTTCTTCCCAGCCCGTACAAATTCTCGCAGCGGGGCAACAGTGGTGGGGCGGTTTCGGAGCTGCTTCCCAATATCGCATCGATTGCCGATGACATCACGATCATCCGTTCGATGAAGACTGATCATTTCAATCATGCGCCAGCGCAGCTGTTTGTGCACACCGGTTCGCAGATTCCAGGGCGACCGAGCATGGGATCGTGGATGACGTATGGACTGGGCACGCTGAACCGCGATCTGCCGGGATTTGTTGTGCTGACTTCGGGCGGAGCCGGGCCTGATGGCGGCAATTCGCTCTGGAGCAGCGGGTTTATCCCCACGGTTCATCAAGGCGTGCAGTTTCGGTCGCAGGGTGATCCCGTGCTCTTTGCATCAAATCCAAAGGGAATCTCGCCGCAGACACGACGAGAAGTATTGGATGCGGTGCGGGATTTGAACACGATGAATCTTGGTCGCGTTGGGGATCCAGAGATTGCGACGCGAATTGCGCAGTATGAACTTGCGTATCGAATGCAAACGAGTGTGCCTGATCTCATGGATATTGCAAGTGAATCGAAAGAGACACACGAGATGTATGGGACGGAGCTGGGCAAGACTTCATTTGCGAATAACTGCTTGCTCGCGCGACGACTTGTTGAGCGTGGCGTGCGGTTCGTGCAGTTGTATCACTGGGGATGGGATAGTCATGGGACTGGTACAGGTGATGATCTCCTGACGTCGTTGCCTGCGCGATGTAAGGAGACCGATCAGGCGTCGGCTGCGCTTATCAAAGACCTTAAGCAGCGCGGCATGCTTGATGACACGCTGGTGGTTTGGGGCGGGGAATTTGGCCGCACACCGATGAATGAGGCTCGCAATGACTCTAAGTTTCTAGGACGAGATCATCATCCGCATGCTTTCACCATCTGGATGGCTGGCGGCGGCGTGAAACGAGGGATGAACCTGGGTGCGACAGATGAACTTGGCTATCACGTCACAGAAGATCCGGTGCATGTGCATGATCTACAGGCGACGATTTTGCATTTGATGGGAATGGATCACACCAAGCTGACATACAGATTCCAGGGGCGAAACTTCAGATTGACTGATGTGCACGGCAATGTTGTGCAGAAAATACTTGCGTAGACAGATTGACGATATTCGTCCCGCAATTGCCTACCTACCTGGTTTCTCAACCAGGGCCGCTACTTCCTCGATCCACTTTCTTCTTGCAGCCAGTTCCAATTGTCCGTTACGCGTGAGCATTCCTGCAAATGACTGAGCTTGTGTCGGCCGGGAATACAACTCTTCCCA
>SXOY01000179.1 GCA_005776545.1 Planctomycetia bacterium
GATGTTCCGGTGCGACGAGGTGGCTGCATTTGCAAACAAAGAACCTGCCTCGCTTAAAAAGGGCATGACCCTTGTTGAGGAAGCTGACGATTCAATAAGCGGCTGGACCACTCTACATGACACGCACGATCAACCTGTGTTGTTCCTGAAGGCGACAACGCGTCGAGAGATTCTGCTTCACGGTAAGCAGGCGGCTGCAACACTGCGTCTCGTACTGGTTGGCGCGGGTTTAGCCGCGATCGGTCTTGCCTGGCTGCTGCTCAAAGTGCTGGTGCTTCGTCGGCTCGACCGCGTGACGGGCCAGATGCCGTCATTGAGTGATCGCGTATCGCTGCTCGATGAGCGTGGCAGCGATGAAATGGGTGAATTGGCTGTGGCTGTCAACACCATGGTGCGAGAAGCTCGCACTAACGCGGCGATTGTTCATGATGAGCGTGAAAAACTCCGCGAAGTCACCGCCTGTGTTGCCGGCGCTGTATTCCGCATTTATGTTGATGCTGAAGGTCGCCTGGTTGCAGACTTCGTTTCCGAAGGATGCGAGAAACTCGTGGGTGTGGCAGCAGCAGATGCCCTCCGCGACTTTCAGTTGGTATTCCACAAGGTCATCGCCACAGATCAGGCCGCAGTTATTGAGAAAGTGATGAACGCATGTCAGGGGCGCACTCGCTGGGACGACCAGTTCCAGATTGTGCAGGAAGACCGAACTCAATGGTTGTGTGCCCGTGCAGTTCCATTTACCCGCGCTGACGGAATGAGCGGGCTTTCGGGTGTGCTCTATGACATTACCGAAAACAAAGAAACCGCGCTGTTGCTCGAGCGGCAATCGCGCGACCTTGAGTCAAAGGCGCATGCTCTTGAAGTTGCAAGGGAGAGTGCAGAGGCCGCAAACCGGTCAAAGAGTGAATTCCTGGCAAACATGTCTCACGAGATCCGCACTCCCATGACAGCAATATTGGGGTACGCCGATCTTCTGGTGGACGCCAGCACTCCTGCAAAAGACCGCACCGATTATATTTCGACAATCAGACGCAACGGTGAGCATCTCCTTTCAATTATCAATGACATCCTCGTTCTGTCGAAGATCGAGGCTGACCGTCTCGTTCTTGAAAAAGTAGAACTGGCGCCGGCGCAACTTGTCGAGGAAGTTGTCTTGTCACTGCGTCCGCGTGCGTACGGAAAGTCGCTGCTGGTCGAGACGGCAGTGGAATATCCGGTGCCGCGGAATATCGTTGGTGACCCGCTTCGCCTTCGCCAGGTGCTGGTGAATCTCGTGGGAAATGCGATCAAGTTCACCGAAAGCGGCACGATCAAAGTCGGTCTTGGGTTTGACAAGGTAAGTGGGGCACTGACTTTCCAAGTGAGAGATTCTGGAATCGGTCTGAGTTCAGAAGAGATCGCCAAGCTCTTTCAACCATTCACGCAGGCTGATACCACGGTGTCACGCAAATTCGGAGGTTCTGGACTGGGTCTCACGATTTCCCAGCGCCTCGTCAAAATGATGGGCGGACAGATTCAAATCACAAGCGAAAAGGGTAAAGGAAGCACATTCTCATTTGCTCTTCCCGTTGGGGTGCTGGCACAAGAGCAGTTGTTGTTTGCAACTGCTCCGCGTGCGCAGGCCGCGCGCGACGCCAGTCCACAACTCGACCTTTCAGGCTTTGGCGCACGCGTTCTTCTGGCAGAGGATGGTCCAGACAATCAACGGTTGATCTCGTTCTTGTTGCGAAAGGCCGGGCTCTCAGTGGTGGTTGCCGACAACGGTCGTGTGGCGGTAGAAACTCTCGAGCGGGCACGTAGCGCAGGCGATCGCTTCGACCTTATCTTCATGGATATGCAGATGCCCATTCTCGATGGGTACAGTGCAACACGCGAACTGAGAAACAAGGGAATTCGCACTCCAATCATCGCACTTACCGCTCACGCCATGAGCAGCGATCGCGACAAGTGCCTGGCGGCGGGGTGTGATGATTACGCCACCAAACCAATCGATCGCGGGGCACTGTTGGCACTGTGCGAAAGGTACCTCAATCAGAACCGGGCAAGTCGCGCAGCCTGATACTACGATCTGGTCTGATGAATCGTTCGATGCAACGCAATGCGGTAGTGCTTCTTTCTGGTGGGCTTGATAGCGCCACGGCTCTTGCTGCGGCACGGGCCGAGGGGTTTACGTGTCACGCGCTAAGCGTTGATTATGGCCAACGCCACAAGCTGGAACTGCACGCTGCCAATCTCGTTGCCGAACAACTTGGCGCTGCATCGCACAAAGTGATTTCTGTGGACCTCCGCTTGATCGGCGGTTCTGCCCTTACGGCTGATGTTGCCGTCCCCAAAGACCAGCATGTGTCAATTGGCATCCCGATCACGTATGTTCCCGCTCGCAATCTCATTTTCATGTCTCTCGCCGCCGGATATGCGGAAACGCTCGGCGCGTTTACGTTGGTTGTTGGAGTCAATGCGGTGGATTATTCGGGCTACCCCGATTGCAGTCAGGAGTTTGTCGATGCGTTCATTCGCTGTGTCAATCTCGGAACCAAGGCCGGGACACAGGATGGTCATCCCTTCGCGGTGTATTCGCCACTTGTGAAACTAGGGAAAGCTGAGATCATTCGGTGGGGAACCAATCTCGGCGTTGACTATTCACTGACAACAAGTTGTTATGACCCATCGAGTGATCCAGCGGGACCGCTTGCGTGCGGCCATTGTGACAGCTGCCACCTGCGACGCGAGGGTTTTGCAACCGCGGGAATCGCTGATCCAACTCGATATCTCCCCTCAGACTCTCATGTGGTGCCGCGTTGAGTTCCCTTCCAATGGCTTCGGATCCTTGGCAACAGGCATTGGTGTCCGAGTGTTTTCTTTCCGTTCAAGGGGAAGGGAAACTGGTTGGAATGCCCAGCTATTTCATACGGTTGTCGGGCTGCAACCTGCGTTGCCGCTGGTGTGACACGCCGTATGCAAGCTGGAATCCACAGGGCACGCAGCAATCACTGAGTTCACTGCTCGACAGTGCGCGAGATTCTGGAGCAACTCACGTTGTACTGACCGGCGGCGAACCGATGCTCTTCGATATCATCGAGCCGCTTTCGAAGGAGTTGCGAAGCCGCGGCATGCACATTACGGTCGAAACAGCTGGGACCATATTTCGCAATGCCAATGTGCTTGCGTGCGATCTCCTGAGCCTCAGTCCCAAACTCAGTAATTCGACTCCATCTCCGAACGATTCTCGTGATCCCTCTGGTGCGTGGGCAGCGCGGCATGAGTCGCGCCGTATTAATATTCCGGTACTGCAGCAACTGCTCGATTCATTTCCATCCCACCAACTCAAGTTTGTGGTGTCTGCAGATGCCGACATTGCCGAAGTTCATGCGCTGCTTGCCCAATTGAAAAACTGGTCGCCTTCAAATGTGCTACTTATGCCAGAAGGTGTAACCACACCATCAGCCACCGCTAAAGCATGGCTCGTCGATGTCTGTTTGAAGAACAACTTCCGTTACTGTCCGCGCCTGCATATAGAACTTTTCGGCAACGTCCGCGGCACGTAATCAAACGCGAATCACGAACTGCCTTCACGCATCCGCTCCAGCCCCTCAGGGAATGGATATGTTGGGAACACACCAGCGGCACCAATCTGCCACATTGTCGGCGCCGGGTAGACATCGCCTCGGAACCCGGCCTGATACATTGTGCGGCAGACTGATTCAAAGCTCGGTTCATTTCCATTTGCACCGATCAACCGGTTGGCCTTTGCATTGAGGAACGAGACAGTGCATGCAGGTTGACGGTCGCGGCGATGCTCGAGCATTTTCTGAATAGTGCGGAATCCGCGACCAAGATCTGCCATCGTGAAATGGTCTTTTCCCTTTGGTCGCAAAATGGCAAGAATCAGAATCGAGTCAAGGTCAAATTTCAGCACATAAGGTTCGCGATCGCTGGATGCGTGAATGCTCACGGATTTCTGGAACATCTCTGCATAGCTCGTGACAGCTCGCGCAGTCCATTGGCTGCTGGGGACCAAGTCAACAAGTTGAGAAACCACACCGTGTGCGTTGTCGTCATCGTTTACGCCGCAGATCACCGTGCGATAGCGGCCATCGAGCAGATCGCGGATCATGTCTTGTCCCCACATGATTCGAATTCGCTCAACTTCAGTAGCACCGGGCAAGAGCGTCAAGCGATCTGGAAACTGATCGCCGGTCAGGAGTGAATCGGCCTCATCGTCATACAGCCGCGTTTTGGGGTTGTTCTTTGATGCCATGGTGCGCTCTCCAAAGGAGGCCAGATGTTCGAACATTCTGAAACGACCAAATCGGTGCATAGTGCGTGATTCTCAGATTCGTCACCGTATGCACATAATCCTACGGATCAATTGGGGTACTTAACGCTAATATCCTGTATCCACTCGGTCAATTCCCCCAACTCTCGCCCAGTACTGTTTTTTGATGGCAATTGTGGCCTGTGTGATGCGACCGTGCGCTGGCTCTTGAAACGTGACCACCGGGCGGCATTGATGTTTTCACCCCTTCAGGGAGTCACATACGCCGCGATTTCGCTGCCCGGAAAGCCCGCTGATCTTGGCAGCGTTGTCCTGTTCGATGGCAGTAGATTCCATATTCGCAGTTCTGCCGTCTTGTATGCACTTCGAGCTATCGGCGGACTATGGAAACCGCTGGCAATTCTGTGCCTGGTCATTCCTGTTACGCTTCGTGACATGGGTTACAACTTTGTTGCCCAACACCGCCTTCGCTGGTTTGGCGGCAGAGAGTCCTGTCAAATTCCCTCAGTAACCGATCGCTCCAGATTCCTACCGTGACATTCACCCTTTTCATTCTGCTTGGACTTGCGCTTGGCGTACTCGGCACGCTTGTAGGCGCTGGTGGTGGATTTCTCCTCATGCCGATCTTGCTGTACCTGTATCCGCACGAAGAGCCGGAGGCTCTGACAAGTATCTCGCTTACGGTGATCGCGTGTAATGCCATCTCTGGTTCAATCAGTTATTGCCGACGCCGCAAGACCGATGTTCGTTCCGCGCTGTTGTTCGCATTGACAGCCCTGCCAGGATCGGTGATTGGTGTGGTTGTTTCATCGTTTCTGCCGCGGTCTGTGTTTCAGGTCGTACTTGGCTGCGGACTTGCTGGCGTTGCCGCCTATATGCTCACTCGGAGAAAGACAACTCTGACATCAGCACAGGCCGCTGGAATCGAGGAAACGACATCACTCCTGGGTCCACAGGTGCCGCATTCGAGGTTCCGGGGTCTCACACTTGCGTACGTCGTCGGGTTCATTTCAAGCATGTTGGGCCTGGGTGGGGGCATCATTCATGTGCCGCTCCTGGTTCATGTGCTTGGATTTCCCGTTCACATCGCCACAGCAACCTCGCACCTGGTGCTTGCAATCACAGCGACCGCCGGCGTTGTCACTCACGTGGTAGCAGGTGATTTTCAGGCCGGGTTGGAACGCTCGATTCCAATTTCCATCGGTGTGGTCATCGGTGCTCAGTTCGGTGCCGCCCTGGCGCCCAAAGTTCCCGCAACGATCATTATGAAGGTACTCGCGGCGGTGCTTCTATTGGTGGGGTTGCGCGTGGTGGTGTCGGGGTACTCGAGTTGGAGTTGGTAGTTCTATCCTCTGCCATGTCCCACATTGCCTATCCACCTCCTGGAACTCCGATCAACAAACAAGTGACCGGTGCGGCGGCCATTATTACCGATCAATTCAACCGGATTCTCCTTCAGAAGCGAGAGGATAATGGACATTGGGGACTGCCCGGCGGCGGGGTTGATCCGGGTGAAACGGTTTCGGCGGCGTGTATTCGAGAGGTTAAGGAAGAGACCAGTCTCGATGTCGAAATCCTGCGACTTCACGGGGTGTATTCAGATCCGGCAATCGGGCAGCTTATTCGCTATCCCGATGGCAA
>SXOY01000180.1 GCA_005776545.1 Planctomycetia bacterium
CAATGTGTTCTCGATTACTTCAGTTGAAGTGCTTGGACCTGATGGCAGGCAAGTAGAGAAACTGAAGACCGGGCAGAACGCTCGAGTTCGATTCACGTACAAGACGCTTCGGGGCGGAGCAGACAAAGTGACCTTTGTCATGAGTCTCTATCGCCACGATATGTTCTATATCTGCGGCACAACCACGTTGATGGACAAGTTGCCACCGTTTGTACCTGGCGCTGGAGGAACAGTCGAGATTGAATTGCCGAATCTCAAGCTTCTTGCGGGATCGTACGTGTTCCGCGTTGCGATCGATGATGATCGGGCGTTTGGGATCTATGTCGAACAGTTTACCAAGCCAATTCAGGTCGTTGATACGATGGAAGCTGTCGGACTGATTGATATTGAACGTCGATGGACGGTGAAGGCGGAGGGCGTACAAAGCTAATCATGGAACGGATTGATCCCAAAACGGTATTGCCGCTGTTGAAAGCGGAACACACACATCGATATATGTGGGCAGCGCGGGGCGTGCGCGGGCACGTGCTTGATGCCGCGTGCGGTGTTGGCTATGGCGCTCCGATTCTGATGAATACCCCGGGAGTGACAGCGTACACCGGGCTTGACAATTCGCCGGATGCGCTTGCCTACGCAATGCGCGAGTATGCAGGAAAGCGAAGGACATTTGTTTGTGGAGATGTCTATCAACTGCCGTTTGAAGATGCGAGTTTCGACAGCATTGTCTCGCTTGAGACGATCGAACATCTCGAACACCCTGAGCAGGCGATGGCGGAATTTGCGAGAGTTCTAAAACCAGATGGAGTATTACTTGGCTCGGTTCCGCAGAAGGAATTTGAAGACCTTTGCACCACGGCGTATGGCCCGAATGAGTTTCATAAGACACAGTTTGGCCGCGAGAAGCTTGAGAGTCTTATCAAAGCAGGGTTCAGTGCATATTTGATCTGGAAAAGCTGGCTTTCGATCACCAGCGTTCTTGCGCCTATTGACTCGAAACATCAAGTGGCTGCGCTAGAGCCTCAAAGCGATTGGGGAAATCGACTTGGCTCCCTTCTTTTCGCTGCAACACGCGGCGATTCTTCTTTGCTTCCCGCAGCGCAGACCACAAGTCTTTTGCCAGCAGTTGAACTGGTGGATCATGAACGGGCGACGCTCACATGGCGTGACCGCGCAATCTCAAATCAGACCAAGATGATTGATGAGCGAGACAGCGTGATCAAATCGATGGAATTGAGGTTTGAGAACAAGAATATCGAAAATGCTGCACAGGCCCGGTTGGTGAGTGATCGCGATCGGATTATTCGCGAGACTGAGTTACGATTGGAAGCAAAGCGAGCTGAGAACATCGCCCAGGCTCGTCTGGTGGATGAACGAGATCGTGTCATACGCGACAACACCGCGACAATCGAAAGCAACTCACGGGAAATTGCAACGCAATCGAAGCTCCTCCAGGAACGAGACAGCCTGATCGCATCGCAAACTGGATTTATTGAGGAATGCAAAGCGACATTGCTTTCGACCAGCAATCTTGTTCGAGAGCGGGATGCCCAACTCGCTCAGAAAGGTGACGCCATTGCCGCGTTGACAATCGACCTGCAAGCGGCGAAGGCCGCGCAAGAATCTACATCACAGCAATGGACTGTGGTACACGCAGACCTTGCCAATGTCGTTGGACAATTAGCGACTGTGAGAGCACAACTTTCAGAGCTGCGAGAAGTCTATTCAAGAAGCGAATTGCAGGTGAAACGACTTGGCGATGAGCGCGATGCGGCCCATATTCAATTGACAGCGGTTTCAATACGTCTGGCCGAGCATGAAGGTCTGGTCAAGGCGCAATCGGATTTGATTGTCAACCGAGCGACTTTTATCAGGCACCTTGAGACACTCATTGTCGATCGGGACAAAGCGATCATCGAAATGACGAAGATGATTGATGAACGCACAGACCTGATTCGCAAGCAGGATCTGATTGTCGCAAGTCGCGACGCGACGATTCAATCGCAACTTCAGCTGATCGCCGAGCGAAATGCCCTCGTTGCTCAACAGGTTGCATCGATTTCCGCCCTCGAATCACGCATGGGAGACGCACATGCATTGATCACTTCGCTGCAGTTGACCATCGCCGCGAAAACGCATGATGTCAGCATGCTTGAGCAACGAGTTCACTCTCTCGGCGGTTCACTGTCGATGGTGCGAAAGGAACTTCGGCATCACCTTTCTGATCTTCAGCGACCTGCATATTGCCTGCGCCAAGCCACACGGGCGTTGGTTGGCCTTGTGAGGTACGATCGAACTGACGGAAAGGAGGGACCAGTATGAAATCGTACGACATCGCATTTCTACTTGGATATCCCGAAATTTCCGGCGGCACGAATGTCATCATGGAGCATGCGCTGGGTCTGACTCGGCTCGGCCACAAGGTGTCCATTGTCACACAGGCGAAGTTTGACCCGCAACGGCTATCGTGGAAGCCGGAAGCGATGACACTTCCATTGCTCTGCCACGCCGATTGTCGCGATCGCGTGTTTGATGCGACAATTGCGACATGGTGGCGCAGTACGTACGACATTCCATTTGTACACGCTCGTCGCTACGCATATTTTGTGCAGTCGATTGAGTCACGGTTCTTTCCCCCCGAACAGCCCGATATGAAAGCTCTCGCGGAGTATTCGTATCGAATGCCGCTTTCGGTGGTGACCGAAGCAACATGGATTCAGCGATATCTCGAAGGGCATTATGGTCGAAAAGCCAGCCTTGTGCTCAACGGGATAGATAAGAGCAACTTCTCAACCGAAGGCACAACCGAAGCTGCCCGCCCCAAAGACGGCATGCGAGTGCTTGTGGAAGGACCGCTTGGCGTTGAGTTCAAACGCACAGATCTTGCAATCGACCTCTGCCGCCAGGCGGGCATGAATGATGTCTGGCTGTTGACATCGAGTGAATGCAGCGAATACGCCGGGGCATCTCGTGTGTTCTCGAAAGTTCCGATCAGTCGTGTCGGAGATATCTACCGCTCGTGCGATGTGCTGGTGAAACTATCGACGGTGGAAGGCATGTTTGGTCCGCCGCTGGAGATGTTCCACTGCGGCGGAACGGCCATCACATCCGATGTCACCGGCCACGATGAGTACATGGTTCATGGTACCAATGGACTTGTCGTTCGCCGCGGACATGAGTCAGAGGTTGTCGATCACCTTCGCCGACTTCAAGCCGACAGAACGATGTTGAACTCGCTGAAAGCGGGCGCAATTGCCTCTGCCGGTCGCTGGCCCGATTGGCCTGCAAGCACGCTGGCATTTGCGAAGTATCTTGAGAATCTCATTGAATCACCCGGAGTTGACAAGCAAACTACCGAGGCAATGTTGGTCTCGCTTCGCGGAGCACTTCGACTCGCGGGTCCGTTGCATTCGTTGTTACGCCGCGAAATGTCGGGGAAAGAGGCCCTTCGAAGAGTGCAGCAGAAGGCCAAGGAGAAACTTGCCAACCGCCTCCCGGTGCTCAGACCTCTTTTGGCACCACAGGCAATCGAAGTTAAACCGGCCGCAAAACTGCCTGTTTCGCGGCTGCCCGACAAAGTTCAGGCAGCAGCTCTTGTTCGCAAGCAGACCTATCGCACAGCCTTTCTATTTCCCGCACGCGGGTTCCGCTGGCATGTTCCATCGAGCAATGACCGCCTCCAGCCATTGCTATTGCCACTTGAAGGCCCACCTGGTCGCCGCGAATTTCAAACGCTTGCGGCCTTTAAGCCTGATGTAACATTTGTACTCAATCCGGAACAGTTCGCACGCCGCGATATCGAGGCGTTACCGGGACTGGTGGTTGGACACACCTCTGCGCCGACTTCTAACAGTGAGCTTGAGCACTTGAGCGAACTGTTCCCAGCACACGATCGGCGCTGCGGGGTGCTTCATATTGACCAGCGAGAAGTGGGAACGCTTGCTTCGCGTTCGATTCGAACTCTCGGTTCGCTCCTGTTGCCGATTGATGATTCACAGTATCGAAACCTTGACACCTTTGAGCAATGGTCTAAGCGCCCAATTCCGCTCGCATTTGTCGGGCGCCCGCAACGGAACACCAGCGCAGCACTCGCAGATTTGGCGAACATTTCTGGATTTACTCGCATTGACCCAGAGCTTGACGACATCACTATTCGAGGGATGCTGGCGCAGACGCAGTGCGTGATTCACCTTCACGATCCACAGCAGCCACCTTCGACCGCATCGCTGGCAATACGCGATATGGCGATGGGGTGTCTTGTGATCGCGCACCGTTTCCGCGTGGATTACAGCCTGATGGCGGGTGAACATTACATCTATTACAAGGACCTTGCAGATGCCACCAGCGTGGCGGCAACCACCGTGGAGATTCAGGATCATCAGGATGTTGTTCGCTCAGTAGGACGGACACGTGCGCTCGAATTTTCCGCCTCAACGATTTTTCTTGATTTCCTCGAACGCCACCTTTGTTCTTCACACCCAGGCTTTGCGGAGGTCGGCCATTGACGATGATTGAGTCATCGCCACAGATCGACGCGCTCGTTCCAGAGCAACCACTTCCACGGGTGCGGGCTGCGCACGAAGTCGTTTCACACCGCGACTCGTTGCTTTCCATACTTGCCCGGCGGCTGAGTTTTTCGAAGTATCGAGCCTCGCCGCGCTATGCACGCGTACGAGCAATTCCGGGAAACCAGCATGCACCGGCTGTTCCGCTCCTGGTAGATACGTTGACGATGTACCTTGCGGATAGTCTCCCGACTTTTGCGGTTGCACGACTGGGTCCAGAAGGCATTGCACGCATTGCACGAGGAACTGAATCGTTTGTCAAACGGGTGGGATGGATTGTTCGAACGGGTGTTACGCCGCTGCGTTGGGGAGTTCGCAAGCTCCGGACAGGTCGTGCAGAACGTGCAGCGCACCAGCATCGCAAACACGTCGAGTCGCTCTTCATGTCGGCAACGCCGGGGAGCCGCAATCTTGGAGTGATGTTTGATGGCCGCGTCCGACTTGAAGGGTTCAAGGCCGAGAGCACGCGGGCACAGCTCTGGCTTCGATGCGTCAAGCCAGTCCATGAGCAATGCCAGGTGTTTGTGCACCTGTATCCTGAAAATCGAGATCTGCTTCCACCAGAACGACGGATTCATGGATACCTGTGCAAAGACCACTATCCAGTCATCGAAGTGAAACACTGGCGGGACGATCGGTATTTCCGTGATGAAATCGTGCTGCGCGATGTTTCCCCTGGGTATTACAGGATTGAAGCCGGCCTGATCGACGTTGCGACATTCCGGAGATTCCCGCTTGATGGTTCGTCCAAAACCTCCATTGATCTGGGATGGGTACGGATCGGCAGCGAGGTGGCATCATGACTTCAGTACGATCAATTGGGTCTGATTTCGGGAATCTCGCCGCAACCATCCAAAAACACGGCCGCGACCGCAGGCTCATAGGGTTCGATGTCTTTGACACACTGCTCAGGCGGAGGATCGAGCCTGAAACTGTGAAGGACCTGTCCGCGCGGCACTTAACGCGGCAATTGACCGGGCTGCTGGCTATTTCACCTTTACGAACATGGGGAATGCCGGATTGGAAATTGCTGCGGGAGAAACGCCGCGTACTTGAAATCGAGATGGGAGAAGAGACTGAGCGAGCCGGAGGTGACCACGAGTTTCGCCTTCGCGACATGGTGACTCGCTGGGTTTCTCAATGCGTGCCGCCGACAGTTCCGTTGCACCGAATCTCGGAAATATCCGCAGCAACCGTCGCACATGAAATCAAGATGGAGAGCTGCGCCACGCTTCCGACGAGCCACATCGTCCTTGCGCTTGAGACAGCGCGCCTTTGTGCGAAACGACTTGTGTATGTGTCAGACAGCTACATGAGCGACGAGGACATTCGGTTCCTCCTGGGCCACAACGGACTTCTCGAGTTTTTTGATGATGGCTACGTCTCCAGCGAATACATGCTGACCAAACGATCGGGCAGGCTGTTCGACAAAGTGATTGCAGAGGAAAGTCTGGCTCCACGCGATTTCTTGTTCATTGGCGACAACCAATATTCTGATCGCGATTCTGCCGCTCGCGTCGGCATTCAATCAATTCTGGTTCGAGATACTGCAGAAAAGGCGCGTCGAACCCAATTGCAGCTGGTCGATCAGCTCTCACGAAACAACTCGTTCTGGGTTGCACGGCATCAGCGCGAAATAGTCAAGGCCCTGCCAACGCGCCTGTTTGCAAATCCACGAGATGCATCTTCGCCCCACTATCACCTGGGCACGTTCCTTGCCCCGAGTTTCATGGCATTTACGCTCCACATTCTTGAAGAAGCAAAGTCTCGCGGACTGAGGAAAGTCTTCTTTCTTTCACGCGAGGGTCTGACATTCATCAAGATGTATCGACGGATCGTGCGGGCGCTTGGGTGTAAAGACCAGGCACCTGAGGCTGAGTACCTTGTGGTGAGCAGGGCCTCGACTTTCCTTGCTTCCAATCAGACGTTTGACATTCAGGCTCTGGAGCGCATCTGGTGGCAATACCAGGGACAATCGCTCGCACGGATCTTGAAAAATTTTTCTTTGCCGGTTGAGGAGTTTGGACCCCTGGCAATCAGCGCCGGGGTTACGGATCTTGATGCGCCTATCAGCAATCTTCATGCATGTACACCACTGCGTGCTTTCTTTGAACTGCCCGAAACGCAGCGTCTGTTTGCACTCCATCGAGACAATGCGAGAGACTTGCTGACTCGCTATTTCACCACACGGGGCTGGTTTGCAAGTTCTGGAGATCCAGCAGGCACTGTTGGCGTGGTGGATATTGGCTGGAAAGGTTCTATTCAAAGCAATATCCACAAAGCGTTTGAAACTCGCTCGGATGCGCCGGCGATCTGCGGATTTTATTTCGGCCTCACGCGAGACTTGCAGGATGAGTCTGTCACAAATCAGCGAATCGGCTATATGGCCGATACCAAGAATGGAGATTGGTTGCAGGAGTGCATCTTCAAGAACGGCTCTGTTTTTGAAATGTTCTCAACTGCGATGCATGGCGGCGCAGCGGGTTATGTTGAACGCGCTAATGGCACGGTCAAGGCCACGATCAAACTTGAATCAACCGAACGAGAGAATTTCAATTCCCACTTTGCCGATGTGAAACGCGGCATCGATGATTATGTTGATGAAATGATCGGCGTGCTCCCACTCCTTGATGCCGCTTCGGCAGACCTGCGGCCTGGATTGCTCGATCAATTACGCAGATACATCTTGTACCCGACACACGCAGAGGCGAAGGCCTTTTTGGAATACACGCACGTTGAGAATTTTGGTGTGTTTAAGGTCAGCGACTATGGATGGAAGGGGTCCTGGAAGAAGATCTTGCGGGGTTCACCCAAGGACCTTCCGCATCGCCTGCTCCACGAGCTTCGGCAGCAACTCTGGCAGGAAGGAATCGTAAAACGGTCGCGTGTTCCCCTTGGAAACTTACTTTACGATCTCATAGAAACACGCCGCGCCAGCAAGTGGTAAAGCGCGAATTGCGCAGTTATCACGCTTTGATTTGATTTGGCTTGATTCTGTGTGCCGCTTCGGTCGATGAAGTGTGCCTATACTTGTCCTTACGCTAGCGACCTGTCTTGCGGCCAATCATGGCCTCTTTGCTCTGGGAATCGACTGGCACCCGGTTGTTCTGCGTCGAAGTGTTCTTCGGCGATTCCCAAACGGTACACATCTTGTCACTCTTTTCGTCAACCGGACTGGTTCTGGTCGATTATTGCAAAAGAGGCTGATCACGCGGCACATTGGTCTGCTGCTTGCTATTTGCAAGTATGGCACTCGCCGCCGAGGTTTTTATTGCTCATGGAATTTTCTTCTCTCGCACTTGCACCGCAACTCCAATCTGTCGTCGCTGCCCAGGGTTACACAACCCCCACACCGATTCAGGCCAAAGCGATCCCGGCGATCCTCACTGGGTCGGACCTTCTAGGTTGCGCCCAGACCGGCACTGGCAAAACCGCAGCGTTCGCGCTGCCGATTCTGCACGCACTTTTTTCCAGTTCACCCGCTGTCAATCAGCGCGGGGTAAAAATCCCTCGCGCGATTATTTTGTCACCCACACGCGAACTTGCAACTCAGATTGCTGAGAGCTTTGCGACGTATGGTCGAGAGACCGCCATCCGCGGCACAACAATCTATGGCGGTGTGCCACAGGCTCGTCAGGTTCGCGCACTGCGCGCTGGCGTTGATGTTGTTGTTGCAACTCCGGGTCGCCTGTGCGATCTCACGGAACAGGGCTACATGGATTTCTCTGCGATCGAGATCTTCGTGCTCGACGAAGCAGACCGCATGTTGGACATGGGTTTCATTAAACCGATTCGTGAAATTGCTTCACAATTGCCGCAGAAGAAGCAAACGCTGATGTTCTCAGCAACCATGCCTCCGGAAATCATGAAGCTTGCGGATTCACTCCTTCGCAATCCGGTCAAGGTCTCGGTTGCTGCGACTTACGCAACTGCGGACAAGGTTGAACAGAGCCTCTATATGGTTCCTCGCATGAAGAAGCAATCTCTGCTTCATCATTTGCTTGAGGAAAGCTCGATTCAGCGTGCGGTCGTCTTTACCAAGACAAAGCATGGGGCTGATAAGGTTGCTAAGCGTCTTGCAGAGGCCAACATTTCTGCTGTTGCAATTCACGGCGATAAGGCTCAGCATCAGCGCGAACGTGCACTTGACGCTTTCAAAGCGGGCAAGATGCGTGTCCTTGTAGCGACGGATGTCGCGGCACGCGGTCTGGACGTCGATGGCATTTCGCACGTGTTCAATTACGACCTTCCCATGGAACCTGAGGGATATGTCCACCGCATCGGGCGGACAGGCCGCGCGGGTAACGAAGGTATTGCGATTTCGTTCTGTGATTCCGAGGAGCGCGGACTTCTTCGCCAGATTGAACGGCTTCTGCGCAAGCAGATTCCGCAGGCACGCGGCCTTCCCAGCCTCCCCGATGTTGTCATTGAACCCCGGATGCACGCTGAGTCATTTAGCGAATCGCGTGGACAGTCACGTGACTCAGCACATGGTCAAGGTGAACGGATTTCGGGACGCGCCCATTCGAACCAGCGCAGTGAAGGACACTTTGAGCGTCCCGCACACACTGTGCGGGAACCAGGCACGCGCTTTCCCAAGAACAGACCAGCACATACACAGGAGCGTGCGCAGCATCCGCTGGATGGCGGTTCACTCGCAGGCCCCGAAACAGGGGCATCAGGTCCAACTGGATCATCCGGGCCATCTGGATCACGTGGCAGCCGGAATTTCCGTGGCGCACAAGGTCCGGGAAATAAGCGGACTGGTTTCAAGGGCAAGAGCTCAAACCGGCCCGGTCCTCGGTAATTTTCGAAACAAGCACTACGACACGGTCCATTTGAATTGATTCAGAAGCCCGGCAAAATGCCGGGCTTTTTTTACCCCAATCGGGGGAAGGTCCCGCACTTTTCGAAGAGCCGCCGCACGTCCCCCGCGCTGAATTAGCACTAGTTCTTGACCGATAAGTCAACATCCAGACACCTGGGCTGCTCACATTCCACATGTGAGCATTATCGAATTCGCGATTGCAAGGCCGTTGCTTATGACTGATGCGAGCACTCAATATCCTGAGACCACGAAGCGAAACACGATCGCGAGTTTTCAAGCTCGCTCGTGCCCACTGCAATTTGCTGAACTGGCGTGTGCTTGTGCAGCAGCTGGATCACTGATTGCATTTGCATTGCCTTCATTGGAACTTTCGCTTTGGTTACAGGCGGCGAGCGTACTCGGAGTTTCCATTTCGACGGCGTTCTATGTAAAGGCTCGCGTACGTTCGTGGCTCTGCTTGACAAATTCCGTGGGAGATCTCAAGCTCCTTGAATCGGCTGGAGCAGAACTTTCGCTGAGGTTCGCGAAGGCAGACTCGCTTGGAGAACTTGGTAACGCATTGACTGAGGCATTTGCTGCGTCAGGACTGGGAGTACATGTCGATCGCAGCGCTGTTCTGGTATTCGATGATGATGGGGTATGTCGATTCGTAGCGTCTCGAGGAATGAGCGAGACGTATCGTGCGGCAGTTGAGGGGCATTGCCCGTGGAAACAAGGCCAGTTGAATGCAGAACCGATCATTGTCTCTGACTCTTTGGCGGACACATCACTTGCGGCTTACCGACCATTGTTCGAAAGTGAACAGGTCCGTACGCTCGTGTTTCTTCCGATCGTAACTGAGCGTGGAGTGGTCGGGAAGATCATGCTCTATTCCGACAAGGCCAATGGTGTGATCCAGGCACAAATTGATGCAGCTAGGCCAGCAGCAACTTATGCTGGAGTAGCGATTGCGCGAATTATCGCGACTCGCAAGCTTGCCACAAGCGAACAGCGGTTCCGTGCGATGATTGAAGGAACGGATGTCGTAGTATGGGAGTTTGACACCCTTGCAAACAAGTTCACCTATGTTTCTCCTCAGGCGACAAAACTCGGGTACCCCATCACGGAGTGGATGAAGCCCGGGTTCTGGCAATCACATCTTCACCCTGATGACGCTCAGGCCGCGATTGACTTCTGCCAGGCAGAATCGCGTGCTGGCCGCAATCACAGATTTCAATACCGAATGTTCAAGCTAGATGGCTCAACAGTTTGGATCGATGACTTTGTGAGCGTTGACAACTCAAATGCGGATGCGGTTGTGCTTCGAGGCATACTCGTCGACATCACTGATCGTAAGGACGCTGAAGATGAGCTTCGATGCGCAATCGAGCTTGCTCACGACCTAGCGAAAAAGGCTGAGGCTGCCAATCGAGCGAAGAGCGAGTTTCTCACGAATATCAGTCATGAGATTCGTACTCCAATGACAGCAATCTTGGGGTACTCTGAGTTGCTTGCGGAAGATGGCGATCGCAATGACGCACCCCCAAACCGACTTGCATACATAGACAGCGTGAAGAGAAATGGTGAGCACTTGCTGAATCTCATCAACGACATTCTTGATATGTCCAAGATTGAAGCAGGCAAACTCACGGTTGAATCACTCCAGGTCGAGCCAATGAGATTGGTTGAAGATGTAATCTCTCTGATGCAGGTACGTGCCGCGGAAAAGTCAATATCCCTTATTACAGAATTCACCACCGATCTTCCTGCGACAATTACATCAGACCCAACTCGCTTAAAGCAGATCCTCATCAATCTCGTAGGAAATGCGATCAAGTTCACCCACAACGGCACCGTGACACTTCGTGCGTCGTTTGTTCCACATCCAACCAGTCCACATCTGAGATTCGACGTCGAAGACACAGGGATCGGCATGACGGCCGAGCAAATGACCAGATTGTTCCAGGCATTTGAGCAAGCTGATACGACTACTACTCGCCGCTACGGCGGAACTGGATTAGGATTGCGGATCAGCAAGCACCTTGCAGAGTTGCTTGGCGGGGATATCACTGTTCAGAGTCGCCCAGACCGCGGCAGCGTGTTCTCGGCAGTCATTGCAACAGGACCGCTTGACCAGCTTCAGATGGTCTTCTGTCAGGATCTCAAGCGGGAAAAAACGTCCGTCGCAAGGGTGAAGTCCTCCAACACTCTAGTTTCTCTCAACGGCTGCCGTATTCTGGTAGCGGAAGACGGAATTGACAACCAACGACTGCTGGCATTCCATCTTAAGAAAGCCGGCGCGGCGTTTACAATTGTCGAGAATGGCCGAATGACTATCGAAGCTCTGACTGTCGATGGAACTGTGACGGGTGCGCTGACTCATCCATGCCCATTTGATATTCTGCTGACCGATATGCAAATGCCTGAGATGGACGGATATGAATCTGCACGCCTCTTGCGTTCAAAGGGAAGCACTATTCCGATCATCGCCCTCACGGCGCACGCCATGAGCGGCGATATGTCGAAGTGTCTGAATGCCGGGTGTGATGCCTATGCCACCAAACCGATCAACCGGGACCAGCTGATCGCCATCCTGCAGCAGGCTCGCAATGGCGAATTCGCCACGCATCGCAAGGCGGCATAAGCGAAACCAGGCGACCTGGGCATCCGTCATATGAGACGCCCAGGAGGCGAGCAGGTACCTAGCATCTGCTCACATGCCTAGCCCTCGGTCTCACTCAATACCTTCTGTTGTCGCGTGCCTGCTTGCAACTGTGGGCCACGCGGCGGTCTGGACAGCTTCATCGCACACGGCGATCGGCGCGGCGGAGCCAGAAGTCACGCTGCCAGTGGAATCGGCAGTATTCGATGGGCACCAGTTTGGTGCGATGCTCCTGCCGATCGCGCCAATCAATGGCGATATTAGTTTTGCGGCCCAGGTTGCAACTGCATGGGAAGAAGGAGCGGACAAACCCACCCGCCGCCTGATTCTGGAAAATGATGTCCGTATCCGGCTTGGAGATTTTGATTTCGCTGCCAAACGAGCCATTGTCTGGCTCCAGAAAGTATCACAGCATGAGGGTTCGGCGAGCTATCAGGTGTACGCCATACTTGAGAGTGTCGGGGGCACTACATCCGCAAACGGGCCTTCGGTTTCTGCTCAATCCATGCCGATCCGCGGCGTCATCACAACGCCATCGGTCACGCTCAAAGTTGACCATCTGAACAACGGGAAGCCTGCCAGCACAAGCGAGTTCCAATCGACTTCGGAGACTCGATTTGCGGATGCGTTGCGCACCCTCGCACGGGTTCCAACCAGTGTTGAGTTGCAAGAGCGAATGCAAGTTGCCGAGGAAGCAAGATTGCTCGCTGAGCGGGCGACTCGCCAGCGCAAAGAACCTGAGCGCACCGCGATCTTGCCACCGCTTCCACGCCAACATCCTGAGCTTAAATTCGAAACTGCCGTTGCACAAGGTCGAAACCACGAAACGGTCGCCCCCTCAAAACCGGAAACGCAAATGCCTGTCGCAGAGACCGGTACTCGCGCAGCCCAACGTCGATATGAAGAACCTGCGCCCGTAACAGCACAGGCTCCTATCGCTCCCCCGCCGGCAAAGGTGGCGACGGCCCCGATCACTGCGACTAGTCCCACCGCGCCCACAGTTCCCACTGCTCCGGCACCATCGGCTCCATCTGGTCCGGTGGCAACCGCGCCAATTACAAGTCTACCATCGCAACCAGCGAAACCCACTCAGGCAGACCGGCCCGAGTCAACGCCTCCTGTAGCGTCGCAACCTGCACCTTTGACGAATTCTGCCGCTGCGAAGTCGACCATCACTGAGGAATCTGGGACTCCGATTTTTGTCAAGACCGGAGTGGTATCCGTGTCGGCCAAGGACATAACATATCAAGGTGGCACCAATGAAACCTCGTTGATCGCTTCTGGCGGAGTCATTGTGCAATATGTGGACGCGACCGCAGATCGCACGTTGGAAATGACGGCGCAACGAGCTGTTGTATTTATGGATCCTTCACCTGCGGAAAAGGCAGGGCGCGTAGGAGCAGACAAGGTCCGTGGAATCTACCTTGAAGGCGGCGTAAGCATCAGTGATGGGAAGAACAACCTCCGAGGACAGAAGG
>SXOY01000181.1 GCA_005776545.1 Planctomycetia bacterium
GCTCGCTTGTTTGGTGCAGGCATCGATGTCGTGGGAATTGTGAACCTCAAGACCTTCCTCGAACAAACTTCTGGGTACCGCCGCAAACTCCGCGAAAGTGAATACGGCCCGCTCAGCGATCCTGATTTCCTGAACAGCGTTTCGAGCATCCACAAAATCGACAAGCTGCAAGTTCCCATGCTCATCGCGCACGGGCTGAATGATCCGCGCGTCCCGGTTGGCGAAGCCATGCAACTTGCAACAGCACTGCAATCCCGCGGCTACGACCCCGAACTTATCTTCTGCCCTGATGAAGGTCACGGTTTTGCAAAACTCCCCAACCGCATCCTCTTTAACACCCGCATGGCCAAGTTCCTTCTGAAGAACATCGCCACCAAGTAACAAATCGCGGACGCACGAAGTAGTTCCGAGAAAATGTACGCTCTGATGCACCAGATTCGCATTTGAGCATTCTGCTGGTTGTCGGTGCGCCGACATAAACGCTACCGCTCATACAACCTCACCGCGAACCGCGTTTTCAAATCAACGCGAGTGGTATTGCCTTCAAACGAACTGCACAGTTACTTGGCACGCGACTGTTTCCGAGCAGTGTCATGCGTGTTGTGTGTAACAGGGCTCGGAGGTAAGGGAGGACGGAACGTGTTTCAGTCTCAACGAACTGGTAAATCTACAGTAACTGCAAAACTTCTTGTGGCTGCCGCCGCAAGCGCGTTTGCGGTGACATCCGCTTTTGCCCAGGATGGCGACTCGAGACTGTCCACAACCTCTGGCGTTGTGATTCTTGACAGCGGCAACACCGGCGGCGCATTGACCTTTACTGGTACGGTTCACATCCGCGTTCCCGTAATTTACGTGAACTCGTCTTCTGAATCTGCCGTGGTCGGCTCCGGTAACGGCATCATTGAAACGCCAACGCTCAACGTGGTCGGTGGCACACGATTCAATGGTTCGGCGTGCTGCACCGGCGCGGTTGTTGATGCGCCTGGACCAATGCTCGACCCCTATGGAAGCACAGTTGTTGCTGCCGCTAGCTCCATGCCCGCGCTTGCAAAAGTGACTCTCAACGGTGGCAGACACACCATCAACCCAGGCAATTATGCCGGCGGCCTCTTCATCAAGGGCGGCGCTGCCGTGACCTTCAGCCCCGGTGTATATGAAATGGGAGCCGACTTCTCGCTCACCTCCGGGAGCGTGGTTGGCGAAGGTGTGACCATCGTTATGCGAGCAGGCAGGTTTATCATGGGCGGCAACTCGACCAAGAGCCTTTCCGCGCCAGAGGAGGGCATGTACGCCGGTATTGTCATCGCTCAACCAGCATCAAACACAAGCGTCATGAGCATCACCGGCGGCACAGAAATGTCGCTAGCAGGTGCCATCTGGGCGCCCGGCGCAAACGTCAGCGTCACCGGTAACAGCAGTGTTGAAACTACGGGTCCCGCCATTGGCGACAGCCTGGTTTGTAAGACACTCTCTGTGAATGGTTCGGGCGTCGTGAAACTTGGTAGACCAACAGACCACGTTGTCCCGCCGCAGATTAACGGCTTGTTCGACTGATTCTTGATTCACACACACACACCCACGCCGCCGACCCTCACCTCCGGGTCGGCGGTGTTATTTTTTGAACTCTCTGCAGTTCATCCAAAATTCCAGTAGATCACGACGATGAGCAGAAGAATCGCGGCAGTGATGATCTGCCAACGCTTGATAGTGACAGGAGCATCGGAGCCACCCAGGACCGTGCCGCATTTATGGCACCATTCCGCATCGTCATAAATCTCAGCTTCACACTTTGGGCATTTAGATGTCTCTTTGCCAAAGTGTGCAATGTCTTCTGGCTGAGGGTCATCATCGACTTCGCGTGGCATGGGTTGCTCCTGATTTGATTACGGAAAGACCAGAAGTCCAAAGATCAACGCAAGAACAACAATGAGAGTAATAACAGCAAGTGTGCGGCGTGGTTTGAGTTTGCCAAACTTCGTGCCGCAGGATGTACATGAAGGCACGCCGTCAAAGATCACTTTGCGACATTTGGGGCAACGAACAATCTCCTCGCCAGCGCGAAGCATGGCGGCTTCAGTAAGATCATCTTCAAGTGAATCGCGGCGGGCCATGAGGGATGGTATGTAGGGTGCGGCCCGGCTTAATGAGCCGCACGTTAATTGGCAGGCCTAACGCAATATCCGATTGATTCCGATTCTAAATCCCAAACCGTTTTTTGCAGCGTGCCACCGGCACTCTTGCCGGTGTCTGGTCCTCCGCCCCGTTTCCCAGATCGAAACCGCTCCCTCAACTTCAAAATCATGTTCCCGTAGAAAACGCATTCCAATCCCTAAACACATGCATCGGATCACATATGGCGTTCATCGCGGCACTATTCCCCGCGCCAATAAGCAATCCATGAACTCGCAGGCTCTGCATCTTCTTCGCCGTCTGAATCGCCGCACTCGTAGCCGCAGGCACCGGAAACTCTCCGTCACTAACAACGATCACATCCGCGCGTGACCAGTTGCTGGATTCAACCCGTTTCAGTGCACGAGCCATCGGCTCTGCCACATCCGTCCCGCCATGAAATGAACAACCGAGAAACTCAAGTAATCCCTGTATTCCACCTCTTGCCACTGATAGATCGAACTCTGCGACCTGTGTAGGTCCACTGAACGCGTAGAGAAAACAATCACGCTTCTCGGCACTCGCAATTCGCACCGCCTCAAGCGTCACCGCTTTTGCCACCGTCTCCGGGGCACCCTGCATTGATCCCGAGGTATCGAGACACACGATGATCGGACCCCGCTCCTGCTTTTTCTTTCTACGCATTGCTTCGCGGGCCTCTGCCCTTGCATCATCAGCAACAAACCGCTCCTGCTCAACACCTCGCACGCGATACGTCGCCAATGCCCTCTCAGCTCGCTTCGCGTGCCAAAGCAATCGCAGCGAAGACCGAACAAACAACACAGCCTCAGACGGCAACATCCGCGAAATCTCGCCCGACCTTTCAACTCCGTGCGTGTCATGCGGCACAGCCGGTGTTTCTATATCCCGCAACTCCGAAGGGGCACGCCGAACTGGGCCAAGTAGTCGCTCCAGAATCGCCGCCTCGTCCGCCTTCTCACTGCTCTGCATCCGCCCCAGCATCCGCACAACATCCTGAATCTGCGGCAACTTCTTGAGCAAATCCGCCAACCGCTTAGCATCTTGCCAGCCACTATGCCGCAACACGGTACGTGATAAGTCCCAGCCCAGCCCGCACATGCCGCCGAGTTCGCCGAAGACTTTTTCGATCGCGGCCCAGGCGCGGAGGCGCTCGCCCCATGCAGCGGCCATTTTGTCCGCGGCTTGCTTCGCCGCCGCCGTTTCGGCTTGTTGGTTGATGCGTTCTCGCCGCGATGCTTCAGATTCCGCAGGTTCTTTCGCGCGATCCTTCCTCGCGGCCTCGATCGCCATCAACTCGGCGCAAAGCCGGTCGGCCTCGGTGCCACTGAACCGCTCGGCGGCGGCGGCGTGGTCAAGGACGCTCAGTGTGACCTCGTCGGCCAAGTCGGACGACTCGGCGCATCGCTCGGCAAGACCGGATTCCTTGAGCCAGAGAAAGACATCGGCTTGCACGCGGGCACTCGGCCATTTCGTCTCGTTCACGACGGGCACTTGCCCTCGCCCAAGTGCGCAGCGCAGTACCTGCACGCCCTCGGCCCGATCAGCCAGTGTCCCCGCCGCATTGGTTGCTACGGCAGCGAAGATCGCGGGCGGCAACGCCGACATGGCCGCAGTAATCCTGTCCAATTCGCCCCTTTCATCTGGTTGTGTCGGAGCCGTGGGCATGGCTCAATCCTCGTCCGTCAAGAGCCCGAGAGCGATCCAATCGCGAAAGCGCGTTACGCAAGTTTCCGTTGACTTCGACCAGAACTGGTCAAATCGCTGGGTCAGCGACTCACCGTTTCGATCGTTGCTGCCGTATCGGATCGCCTCAATCATCCCGACAATGTGGTCCCAGCTTTCATCGCCATCTTCGATATTATTGACTGTTGAAATCAAGGCTTCGATGCCATCCAATCGCTTGAATAAGGCGCCAGGTGCCTTGTCCAACACCAAGAACTCACGCAGCAGCGTTAGATAGGTCTTAAGCGTCTCATTATCTCCATTTCTTTGCTCACGATAATGGTTGCGGTGTCTATTCACAGTGAACTGAATCACCCCAATCGCCGCGCGAACTTCCTCGGGTACCGCGCCGCCACCCTGAACTCCAATATGTCCGCCAATTCCATCACAATTATCGTGCTCGGCCAGAACCTTCAAAGCCTGTTCGAGCGGATTGCTGGTGCGACGCTGTTCGCTCAATGCGAAAACTGCTAGCGTCTTGTACGCTCTCAGCAATGAAGGTGGTAGCGAAGCGAGTTCCAGTGGAACAACTCCTGTCTTCTTTGGCAAAGCCTCGAAGCCAGATAGTGCTTTCTCTGCACGGGAATCAAGTGAGACAAGAAGGTCACGCTGCAGGGCAATCCGTCGTTGCGCCGGTGTCTCGAACGAGTGATCGAGCCATATGTGTGAAGTAACGGCTTGTTTGACATCGGCGGCGACAAAATCTAGCGCAGACCGCCCAGCTGAGATTTGTTCGCGTACCCATGCGACACCATTGGTTCGCTCCTTGATATGGCGTAGGGAGTAATGCCGCGTCACAATCATGGGTGTATTCTCTACCCGTTGTCCGTTATCGTGCCGGTGGGACTCGGTTGTCTGTTTTCCGTCGGCAGTTAGATAGAGGCGAGATCCGCGCTTGTCGTGTCCATGCGGGCCTTGCTTTCTGTCGGCTTCGAGTTTGTCCTCCCAGGCGGACACATGCTTGCCAAGTTGACCTGGTTCATTCACAGTGGCCTCGCCAATGCGGGCGGTGTACCACTCAAAGATCTCTGCCCGCTGTTCCGTCTTATGCCATAGGCAATGTTGCAGCAACCAGCAATCCCAAACCGACACCGCCGAACGCCCATCGGTATGCGCTGCGACCTGCAACAGAAACAAAGCCTTGCGCCAGCGCCGATCCGAAACTGGAATCTTCTGATCCTGACAGTGCTTACGCATCGCCTTCAAAAGTGATGCGACCTCTCCGGGCACTGTCACTTTCAATGCCGCCTCTCGAATGTGTTCAAGATCATCAGGTGTGAGTTTGAGCGCTGCATCAATCGCCGGCTTCGCCTGTCCGCGCAATTCAAGCAGCTTGGCAAACCCATCATCTGTCACCGGACCAACGTGATATCGCACAAGAAACCGATCATACAACGCGAGCAGTTCTTCCTCTTGCGGCAACTCATTACTCGCACCAATCACCGAAACTAGCGGCGTCTTGATCCGCTGCGTGCCGTTGTCAAACTCCCGCTCATTCAAAAGCGTCAGCAGCGAATTCAATATCGCGCTATTGGCTTTGAAAATTTCATCCAGAAAGGCAACCGCAGCAGTCGGTAAATACCCTTCTATTTGCCGCTGGTACTTGTCCTCTTCAAGAGCCTTGATCGACAATGGTCCAAACAATTCTTCCGGAACAGAAAATCGCGTCAACAGCCGCTCAAAATAGTTCTGGCCAGAAAATGCAAGTCGCAGGCGTCTCGCCAATTCGCTCTTGGCCGTTCCAGGCGGCCCGACGAGCAAGACATGTTCGCCTGCCAAAGCCGCCAGCAGCGCAAGCCGAATTGGAATATCCCGCTCAATCAACCCATCGCAAAGCGCATCGCGAATACTCACGAGTCGCAACTTAAGATCCGTTTGTTTTGGTGAATGAACTTCAATCGCTGCACGTTTCTGACTGTTGAGCGTGGTCAAAGGCGGTCTCCCCAGAGTATCGAACTACTTGACGCCCTAAATTCTAACAAGTTCCCGTCCCGCAATTCATGCAATTCGCCGACACTGCTACCACCCAAGTCTTGGCAGCCCGCTACCGGACACATTTTGAACTATTTGTGTCCGATACAGATTTCTACCACAATTTACCTTGACTCACACCGTACAACCTGTTAAGCTGCGCCCATGAAAACCAAACCAATCACAACCTCGTGTGCCTCTCGGCTATTGCCCCGTACCCCAGCTCGTCGACGCTCACTAAGTATGTGTCCCTCGATCGGTGAACCTTTTCAAACCCCATTGCCTGCTTCGACCCCCTGTTCTTTTCTACTGCTCAACTGCTCTCCTCCTCTACCTACTCGCACCCTGTGCGCCGCCCGCGTTTCTGAGCTAAAAACAAAAGGGGCTCAGGGACTCATGAGTCCCTTTGAATTTTTCGTTGAGCCCCTTCGCCCGTTCCGTGACTTCGGCTCCGCTACCTCAGCACTCAGTACCCAGCACCGGCCCCTTGCCTCCTTCCGACCTCAGATTGCCAGGTTGCCATGGCAATGTGAAGGAATTTCCTTGGCAATCTGAACCCGCGCACCCGTCATTCCCTTCCACCCCTTCGTTTCTGACCGAATGCGTCCGCACCCGCCTCAGGAGGGAAACAGAAGTTGCTCAGATGCTCACCAAAAAAGTGAGCACCTTTGAAAAAAGTGAGCGCCTTTCGTTTCTGACTCAATATCAAGCTTTTCCAGTCGTGTTCCGTTCCTGGCTCTCAACTCTCAACTCTCAACTCTCAACTCTCAAATTCAATCGGGTTCCCACTCCATGACCTAGAGCGCCGGTGCCGGTTCCCGAGCCGCCTGTTTCTGCACGCGGCGGCGGAGAATGACGATGCCTGTCGCGCCGATCGCAAGCGCTGTCCACCAGGGAAGACCTGCGATCACGCCGCGGGACAGAGAGATTACTGAGTCGCCAGCGGAGTTGAGACCATCGGTCGCGGCGTCGCTGAGGCGGTCGGTGAAACTGGCTTCTGGTGGCGGGGGTTTAGGAGTTTCGGGTGCGGCTCGGATGACGATGAGGATGGTGGCAAGAGAAACGGCCTTTTCGGCGGCGGCCTGTTGAGCGCGGAGTTGTTCGATTGTGCCGCGGACGCGGGCGAGTTGTTCGCGGACATCGAGGATGTCTTTGAGTTGCGAATCTTTGCGGGTTGCGATGAGTTCCAGGAGTTCAGTTTCGATGCGTTCTTCATTGCGGAGGCGTGCGCCCAGGTCGATGAGGCGGTCGGTGACATCTTCGCCGGTGGACGTTTCGCTGGTGATTTTTCCAAGTTCGCGGAGTTGCTGGAGGACTGCGGGAAGGCGAGCGGAGGTGATGCGGAGTGTGAGGTTGGCGGAGATGGGCGGGTCGCCGCCGGCGAGGGCGGAATCTTGAATGAATTCGCCGCTGGCCTGGGAGGGGAGGAGGAGGATTTTGAGATAGGTGTTGCGGACTTCGGGGGTTTGGAGTTCGAGGACGGATTTGTGGACGACCTGGCGGGGAGAGTCGGCGGCTGATTGCCGTTGTGCTGACGCGGGCGCGGGTGACCTGTGACGCCACTGCTCGTTGTCGCCTTTGTAGGTACGCCCATCGCTGTCTTTCCAGATTTCTTTCAGATTGGCATCTGTATCTGAATGTTCTTCAGGTGAGGGAGTTGCGGCGAAACCATACATTGCGCCTTCGACCGAGCGAGATCTGTTTCCGGCATTGAGATTCACGAAGACCGCGCCCGCGGAAAGAACGAGCATCGCGGCGATGCCGATCTTGAGTGCAGGGTGGCGGAGGAACGATGTGAATTTGAGGGAGTGCGAATGAGAGGCGAGGGCTTTTTTGTAGAGGACTGGTTCGCTGGTTGAAGGCGCGGTGAGTTGTTCGAGTGCGGCGGTGATTGAGTCGTTGTTCATGTTGTCGGTGTCATTTGCGTTATTCATGATTGGCTCCGTTGTGATTGTTCTGAGAGTGCGGTGCGTAGTTGGTTCATCGCGGCGTGGAGTCGGGACTTGAGTGTGCCGACGGGGATTTCGAGAACGGCGGCGGCTTGATCGTGGGTGAGGCCGCGGTGGAAGCAGAGAAGGAGGATGAGTCGGACGCGGTCGTCGAGGAGGTCGATGGCGGCGCGGACGCGTTGGGCTTCGTCGATTTGATCATGTTCAAGGGACTCGTTTTCTTGTGGCGGAGACGATGGCGGTTTGGATTTTGCGTGCAGGGTGCGAAGGTCGTGGCAGCGGTTGACGACCATGCGGTAGAGCCAGGTACGGAGAGAGGAGCGTTCGTCGAAGCTTTTTCCGTATTTGATGACGCGGACCCAGCAGTCTTGCACGACATCGGCGGCGAGGTCATCGCGGCCGGAGAGGAGGCCGCGGGCAAGGCCGAAAAGGAGCGGTTCGTAGCGGAGCGCGAGCGAAGCAAGTGCGGATTGGTTGCCGGTGCAGAATTGCTTTAAGAGCTGTTCGTCGGTGAGGGCCTGATCGAGTTCGGGTGGTGAGTTGTCGGGCATGCAGTATTTAGACCGGGGCGGGGCGAGTTCAGTTCGCGCCAGGTTGAGATTGTTTTGAGGCTGAAAAGAGGTGTGTCACAAAGAGAAAGCGATGCAATATGACTCGGTCAGTGAAATGTCGATCCGCCGCTTGACAGTAGCGAACTTTACCCTACGCTCTGCATGCAGCTAACCGTGCTGTTGCTTTGCAACCATCTTGGAAATCACCATTGAAATGCTCCGTCTTTTCGTCATTCGCACTTATGGCCAGTCTTGTTCTTGGAGCCCAAGCTTCTGCGCGGCAGGTCGCTGCAAATCCAGGTGACTCACCGGTCGCCGTTGCACCTGTCGATGGCGTGGCAGAGGTGCCCGCAAGCGAGGACCTCGCAGTCTATATTGCATCGCAGTCGCCAGTTATTGCAGAAGCGTTCTGCATCCAGAACTACAACCACCTGGCAATATTCAAGCTAGCGTCGTCCGCGATTGTGCAGGGGGTTCAGATCGACGGAAGCAGCGACCTTGGAGATCTGACTTGGACCTCAATCCACGTCAGCGAGTACGACTTCTCTGAGCTTGCCGTCTCCAATCCCAGCCGCGCAGCGCTGCTTTCTAGCGGGGCGATTGCAGCGTTCGTTGTGGGAGAACTCAAAGGCGGATGTGCAAGCGTGCCGTGCCTTGCGATTGCTTTCGATGTGCCAAGTAGCGACGCAAGCGTCACATATCACTGGGTGATGCCGATCGCACCCGCTACGCAGGAGACATAGGACGCAGCCATTATGTCCTCGGGGCTCATTGCACCCGTCGCCACCAATTCTGGTCCGTGTACACCGGGAGGGAGCGATACGTTCTGTAATGACACCCTTCGGCAACGTACCTCTACGGCGCTTTCTGCATTCGTGGGCTGCACTAAGGGAATGGTGCCTCCCGTTGCAATAGAGGCCGTCGCGTGCTTCACGCTTTGCGTCCCGTATCTTGCGGGTAGCCCAATAGCCTATGCAGC